>JBBRVT010000244.1:0-7168 GCA_038246615.1 Burkholderiales bacterium | reverse complement strand
GCACGATCACGCAGCGGCCGGTCTTCTTCACCGACGCGACGAGGGTCGGCAGGTCCAGCGGCCACAGGCAACGCAGGTCGATGATCTCGGCGTCGATGCCGGCCTCGGTGGCCGCCGCTTCGCTGACAAACACCATCGTGCCGTAGGTCAGCACGGTGACGTCGGCACCGGGGCGAAACACTGCTGCCGTGTCGAGCGGCACGGTGTAGTGGCCCTCGGGCACCTCGCCCAGCGGATGTTTTGACCAGGGCACCACCGGCCGGTCGTGGTGGCCGTCGAACGGGCCGTTGTACAGACGCTTGGGTTCGAGAAAGATCACCGGGTCGTCGTTTTCGATCGACGCGATCAGCAGGCCCTTGGCGTCATACGGGTTGCTGGGCATCACCGTGCGCAGGCCGCAGACATGGGTGAACAGCGCCTCGGGGCTCTGGCTGTGCGACTGGCCGCCGTAGATGCCGCCGCCGCAGGGCATGCGGATGGTGATCGACGAGGTGAAGTCACCCGCCGAGCGGTAGCGCAGCCGCGCCGCCTCCGACACGATCTGGTCGGACGCCGGGTAGAAGTAGTCGGCAAACTGCACTTCCACCACCGGCCGCAGGCCGTAGGCGGCCATGCCGATGGCCGTGCCGACGATGCCGCCCTCGGAGATCGGCGCGTCGAAGACACGCGACTTGCCGTACTTGGTCTGCAAGCCCTCGGTGCAGCGGAACACGCCGCCGAAGTAGCCCACGTCCTGGCCGTAGACCACCACGTCGTCGTCGCGCGCCAGCATCACGTCCATCGCCGAGCGCAGGGCCTGGATCATCGTCATGCGGGCCATGTCAGTTCCCTTGCTCGCTGCGAGCCTGGCGCATCTGCTCGGCCAGGTGGCGTGGCATGTCCTTGTAGACGCCTTCAAACATGGTCTCCAGCGGCGGCACATGGCCGTCGATCAGCGTGCCGCCATGCTGCTCGGCCTGTTTCATCGCAGCCAGTACCTCGGCGTCGAGTTCGGCCTTCACCCGCGCATGCTCCTCATCCGACCAGGCGCCCAACAGCGTCAAATGCTGGCGCAAGCGGGCGATCGGGTCGCCCAGCGGAAACTTCTGCGCGTCGTCGGCCGGCCGGTAGCGGCCAGGATCGTCGGAGGTGGAGTGCGCGCCGGCGCGGTAGCTCAGCCACTCGATCAGCGTCGGCCCCAGGTTGGCGCGGGCGCGTTCGGCGGCCCAGCGCGAGGCCGCCAGCACAGCCAGAAAATCGTTGCCGTCAACCCGCAGCGAGGCAATGCCACTGCCCACGCCGCGGGCTGCAAAGGTGGTGCCTTCGCCGCCGGCAATGGCCTGGAAGGTGGAGATCGCCCACTGGTTGTTGACCACGTTGAGGATCACCGGCGCGCGGTAGACATGGGCGAAGGTCAGCGCGGTGTTGAAGTCGGATTCGGCGGTGGCGCCGTCGCCGATCCAGGCCGACGCGATCCTGGTGTCGCCCTTGATCGCCGAGGCCATGGCCCAGCCCACCGCCTGGATGAACTGGGTGGCCAGGTTGCCCGAGATCGAGAAGAAGCCGGCGCGCTTGTACGAGTACATCACCGGCAGCTGGCGGCCCAGCATCGGGTCGCGTGCATTGCTCATCAGCTGGCACATCAGCTCGGCCATCTCGATGTCATCGCGGCTCAGCAGCAGGCCCTGCTGGCGGTAAGTGGGAAAGCACATGTCCCCAGGCGCAATGGCCAGCGCATGGGCGCAGGCGATGGCCTCCTCGCCCAGGCACTGCATGTAGAACGAGATCTTCTTCTGCCGCTGGGCGATCTGCATGCGGGCGTCGAAGGCGCGGGTCTTCATCATCGCGCGCAGACCACGCTTGAACAGCGGCAAGTCGGGCGCTGGCGCCCAGGGACCGACGGCGCGGCCTTCGTCGTCGAGCACGCGCACCAGCGTGAAAGCCAGGTCGGCGGTGCTGGCGGCCGCAGCGTCAACCGCCGGCCGCCGCACCTCGCCGGCCGGCGACAGGTGCAGGTAGCTGAAGTCGGTGGCCTGGCCCGGCCGCCCGCTGGGCTCGGGCACGTGCAGTCGCAGCGGCTGCGGTTGGGGATCCATCGGCTTGCTCCCCTGCGCCGACTTCGGGCGCAGCGGTTTCATCCTACAACCTGGCCGCGCCGTGCCGCAGTTCCACAGCGCATTGGCGCGCTGGCGTCTCAACGCGTCAACGCCTAAACGCCTCAGCGCGCCGTACACCAGGTCTTGCACCTGTTCGCAGTAGTACATGGGGATCTCGCCGGCCGCTTACTAACGCCCCCCTAACGCCCGCCGACTACAACCGTCACCAACGGCGCCACCTGCAGTGCGCCTTGTGCTGACAGGAGCCTCAAATGACCAGAACCTCAAGCTTGTTCGCCGCCGCGCTTGCCGCGGCCATGACTGCGGTCATGACCGCGCCGGCACTCGCCGGCACCGCCACGCTCAACCTCCGGGAGTCGATCAGCCACATCAAGTTCTTCGGCGGCCATGGGCCGACCGCGGTTGAATTTTCCGACGGCAGCCTGCTGCCGATCACCGACCTGCACACCGGCTTGATCGAGGTGAAAGGCGCCGATTCCGGATCCGACCAGTTCAGCGTCTTCTCAGTGACCTTCGGCGCCGACTGGGATCAGCGCCAGGACTTCAACTTCCGCACCCTGGGCAGCGATGCGGTGCTGCAGGCGTCGGGCGCGCTGGATGTGAGCATGCAATCGACCTGGGTCACCTCCACCATCCCCATCAGTGGATCGCCGGCTTCCCAGAGCTACACCTCGAAGAACTGGCAGACCTTCGAGTTCACGCTTGACGCTGACACCCCGTACAGCTTTACAGGCGAGACCTTTGGCGGTCAGAGTCTGCAGATGTCTCGCTGGGCGGGTGCCGACTGGGTTGCTGCGGCGGCCGTCATCAGCCCTGGCCAAGGTATCGGCATCAGCAACAGCGGTGTGCTGGTCGCCGGGCTCTACCGGTTGCGCAACACGCCCAATGACATCTTCCGTAGCCAGACCGCGGTCACCGGCAACGCCTGGGACTACACCCTGACCCTGCACAACACCGTCGCCGCGGTGCCCGAGCCCGCCACGCTGGCGTCGATGCTGGCCGGGTTGGCCGCGATCGGGCTGTGGCTGCGCCGCCGCCCCCGAGTCTGAGCGACTCATAACGGGCGGCTGCCGCTGATGGGCGATCATCTGGGGCATGCCCCGGATCCGAGACGGCCAGCCAGACACCCTCCACCTGCAGTTGCTGGGCGCACCGCGCTGGCAGCGGCCCGGTGCCGAGCCGCGCCCGTTGGCCGCCCGTGACGCTGCCCTGCTGGCATTGTTGGCGTTGGAAGGCCCGCAATCACGCGAGCGCATCGGCGCCTGGCTGTGGCCGGCCGCCTCGGCCCGCCAGCTCGGCCTGAGCCTGCGTCAGCGGCTGTTTCAGCTGCGCCGCAGCACCGGGCATGTGACGGTCGAATCCGGCGCCATGCTGCAACTGGCCGGCGGTGTCACGGTCGATCTGCTGGCCGATCCGCTGCTGGCCGAAGGCGAATTGCTGGCAGGTTGCGACCTGGGTCCACTCGACGAGATCGACCGCTGGCTGCAGCAGGCGCGCGAGCGCATCGCCCAACGCCAGGTCCAGGGCTGGGCCAGCCAAGCCGCACTGCTGGAGACCCGGGGCGACTTGTCGCAAGCGATCGCGCTGTGTGCGCAAATCGTCGCCCTGTGTCCGTTGACCGAGCATGCCTGGCGGCGCTTGATGCGGCTGCACTGGCTGCAGGGCGACCGGGCTGCGGCCATCGCGGCGTTTGAGCGCTTCGAGCAGCAGGTGTGCCGTGAACATGGGCTGCGCCCTAGCGCCGAGACCCTTGCCTGGCTTGACACCGTGGAGCGCGCCGAGCCTGCGCCGGCGGCAGCGACAACAACGCCGACGCTGCCCACCGCCCTGCTGCGGCCACCGCGCCTGATTGGCCGCGAGCGACTGCTGGCCAGTGCGCGCGCCGCCTGGGGCGCTGGCCGGCCGGTGCTGCTGCTGGGCGACGGCGGCCAGGGCAAGAGCCGGCTGTTGGAGGCCCTGCTGCAAGACCACGGCGCTGCGCTGGTGACGCGGGCCCGCTCGGGTGACGCGGCCCAGCCTTACAGCACGATCAGCAACTGGCTGGGCCAGGCGCTGGACCGTTTTGCGCCACCGCTGGCGCCGGCCGTGCGCGGCGAGCTGGCGCGTTTGCTGCCCGGTCTGGGCCTGGCTGCGGCTGGCGAGGCCGACCAGCGCCAGCTCTGGCAGGCCGTTGAGACGGCGGTAGTCGGCTGTGTAGCGCAAGGCCTGCGCGTCTGGGCGCTGGACGATCTGCACCTGGCCGACACCGCCAGCCTGGAGCTGCTGCGCTGGCTGCTGGGCAGCGAGCAACTGGCCGGGCTGCGCGGCGTGTTTGCCGCGCGCCCGGCCGCGCCGGGCACGGCCGATCTGGCGGCCTGGCTGGGTGACTCGCAGCGCGCCGAGCGGCTTTGGCTGCCGGCACTGACGCTGGACGAGGTGCATCAACTGCTGCACAGCCTGCAGCTGCCAGGCTGGTCGGCGCTGCCCGAGCTGTTTGTGCAGAGCCTGGTGCGGCACACCGGCGGCCAGCCCTTTTTGCTGCTGGAGACGCTGAAGAGCCTGCTGCTGTCGGGTGAGCCAGTCGGTGAAGGCCCGCTGCCGCTGCCGCCGGCCGTCGATACCTTGATCGGTCACCGACTGACCACGTTGCCGGCGGTGGCCCAGGCCTTGCTGCAACTGCTGGCGGTGGCCGGCGGCAGCCTGCGGCTGGCGCTGGCCGCCCAGGCGCTGCAGCAGCCCTTGCCGGCACTGGCCGAAGCCTGGTCGAAGCTGGCAGCGGCGCAGCTGGTGCAGCCCAGCGGCGAGATCGCCCACGATCTGCTGCGCGAATGTGTGCTGCGCACAACGCCGGCCACGGCGCAGCAGGCCTGGCATCTGGCTTTGGCGCGCGCCATGCGTGACGAGCCCGGCGTTGAGCCGGCCGTGGCCGCCGCACATTGGCAGGCGGCCCGACAGTGGCCCGAGGCGGCCCAGGCCTGGCGCCGTGCGGCCCTGGCGGCGTCGCGCGCCGGGCGCTTGGCCGAATGGGAATCGCTGCTGTTGCAGGCCGCCGCAGCGCATGCGCAGGCTGGGGCTGCAGACGCTGCACTCGACGACACCATCGACGCGCTGACCGCGCGCTCGCTGCGCTTGGGCCCGGCCGCGGTGGCACCCGAACTGGAGCGCCTGTTGGTCGAGGGCCACCACGGCCCAGCGCGCGCGCGGTTGCTGATGCTGCAAGGCACGCTGGCGTTCAACCAGCTGCGCTATGGCGACGTGATGCAGCTGGCCGAGGCTGCCATCACGCAAGCCGGCGATGGCACGCGCACCCATCAGCAGGCGCGGCTGCTGTACGGCCGGGCGGCAGCGATGACGGGGCAGCACGCGCAGGCGCTGCTGTCGCTGCGCGAGGCCTGCGACAGCGCCCTGGCGCTGGCCCAGCCGGAGCCGCAGCTCGAAGCCCTGGGCACGCTGGCCCACGCCTTGCACGGCGCCGGGCGCCGTGCCGAGGCGGTGGCCGTGCAGCGTCAGGCGCTGCAGGTGGCGCGGCAGTATGCGGGGGGTTTTCACCGTGCCGAATGCGCCGCCAACTTGGCGGTGTTGTGCCAGACGGCGGGCCAGGTGGACGCCGCGCTGGCGGCCGCCGACGAGGCGCTGGTCAGCTTTGCCGCGATGGCCATCAGCGATGCGCCATCAGCGGTGATGGCGCTGTCGATGCGCGCCCGGGCCTGGGCCCACCAAGGCCGGCTGGCGCAGGCGTTGCAGGCCATGGCGCCGTTGGCCACGCCGGGCACCGACGGCGTGGCCGGCGCCATGGCGCGCACCGGGCTGGCCCAGCTGCACCTGTGGCTGGGCTGGCCGCGCAAGGCGCTGGCGGTGCTGGATGCTGACGATCCGGCGTGGCCGATGGCCCTGCGTGTGCAGACGGCGCTGGCGCGTGCCGCCGCCGGCGCCGCAGGTGCGCAGGCCGCCTTGGCGGACCTGGGCCGGGTGCAGCCGGCCCTGCGCGAGGACGCCCAGCTCTACCGCGAGTGGAGCCGCTGGGATCCGCCCGCCGAGGCCGCTGAGCGGCTGGACCGGCTGACCGCCGTGGAGTTGGCCGCCGGTGCGCCGGCCACCGCACGCAGCCTGGCGCTGCGGGCGGTGGCCTGCCGGCTGAGCTTGGACCCGGCGCGCGCAGCCGCCGAGGCGCGGGCCCTGATGCCCAGCATCAGCGAAGGCCTGCAGGCTGGCAGCCACCCGGCCGAGGTCTGGTACACGCTGGCTGCGGCGCTGCGCGGCCACGACCGGGCACTGGCGGCCCAGGCGACATCACGCGCCCAGGCCTGGCTGGCCGCCGCCAGCTGGCCGCGCGGCGCCCGCCGCACAGCGATCGGGCCGTTGACAGACGGCTGAGCACTGCGGCATGGCGCGCCCGCCGGAGAACCGTCCTCGGCGTCGGCCTACCAGTGGTTCCAACGCGGCCACACTTGCTTACCGCCGTCGGCGTCCAGCGCGTGGTAATGGCCAAACTGCGCCGCCGTGGCGCAGGCGTGGTTGGGCATTACGCGCAGCAGGGTGCCGACGGGGAAGTCGCGCTCGATGTTGCCCAGCGTGCCGGCCGCGGCGGCGGCTTCGTTGGACAGGATGCCGTGTTCCTGGTTGGCGCCGCTCATGATCCAGCCGGCCAGCGGGCGCGCCTCGGCGTCGCAGACCTGGCCGTAGCCATAGTCGTGCGTCTGGGCCTGGGTGCCACGGTCGCGGCTCATCGCCATCCAGCCGGCGTCTACCAGCACCCAGCCCTTGTCGAGCTGGTGGCCGATCACCGTGGCCAGCACGCTCAGCGCCACGTCGTCGGTGCTGCAGACGCCGATGTTGCACATCACCAGGTCCATGAAGACGTAGACGCCGGCGCGCACCTCGGTGACGCCGTCAAGCCGCTGCGCCGACAAGGCGGTGGGCGTGGACCCAACGCTGACCACCGGGCAAGGCAGGCCGGCTTCGCGTAGACGTTCTGCGGCGCGCACGCACAGCGCCCGCTCCTGCTCGGCGATGGCGGCCAGCGTCTCGGGTGTGCTGCACTGGTAGCTGGCGCCGGCATGGGTGAGCACGCCGGTGAGCCGCTGGCCGCCGTC
>JBBRVT010000243.1:0-7169 GCA_038246615.1 Burkholderiales bacterium | reverse complement strand
GTTGCGCGGGATGCGGAAGTACTCCACCGTGCGCGCCAGCACGAAGCTGTTGGGCGGGATGATGCAGACATCGGCCTCGATGTCGACGAAGCTCTTGGCGTCGAAGTTCTTCGGGTCGACCACGGTGCTGTAGATGTTGGTGAACACCTTGAATTCACGCGCGCAGCGGATGTCGTAGCCGTAGCTGCTGGTGCCGTAGCTGACGATCTTCTGGCCGCTGGCGTCCTGGCGCACCTGGCCGGGTTCGAAGGGCTCGATCATGCCGGTCTGCTCGGCCATGCGGCGGATCCAACGGTCGCTCTTGATGCTCATCGGGGGCTCGGCGTGGCTGTCCTGGGACGGTGCGGCATTCTAGAAGCCGGCCCCGGCGGCGCCGGCTGTGGTCCACTCGCAGCCGTTTTCAACCTGATGTGGAGTCTGCTGCATGGCCGCCCGCGCGCCCCGATCCGTTGCCCCTGCCCCCACCCCCACCGGCCCGGCGCCCACCGTGCTGGTGATGGGCGCAGGCAGCATCGGCTGCTGGCTGGGCGGCCGGCTGCAGGCGGCGGGCGCCACTGTGCATCTGGTCGGCCGGCCGCGCATGCTGCAGGCGCTGGCCGAACACGGGCTGACGCTGACCGACCTCGACGGCGGCCGGCTGCAACTGCCCGCTGCCCAGTTGCAGCTGCATGCCGGCGTGCCCGCCGGCCTGCGGCCCGACCTGGTGCTGCTGTGCGTGAAGAGCGGCGCCACCGCCGCAGCCGCCGCCGAGCTGGCGCAGGCGCTGCCTGCCGGCACGCTGGTGCTGTCGATGCAGAACGGCATCGGCAATGTGGACGTGGCCCAGGCCGCCGCGCCCGGGCTGGTGCTGCTGCGCGGCATGGTGCCCTACAACGTGGCCGAGCTGGGCCCCGGCCGGCTGCACCGCGGCACCATCGGCCAGCTGGCCGGCCAGGCGCACCCCGGCCTGGCGCCCTGCCTGCCCTGGCTGGCGGCCGCCGGCCTGCCGCTGGCGCTGCACGACGACATGCTGCCGCTGCAATGGGGCAAGCTGCTGCTGAACCTGAACAACGCGGTGAACGCGCTCAGCTGCCTGCCGCTGCGCCAGCAGCTGCTGGACGCCGACCTGCGGCAGTGCACCGCAGGGCTGATCGGCGAGACCTTGTTTCTGCTGCAGCAGGCCGGCATCCGCCCGGCGCAGGTGTCGGCCCTGCGGCCGGGCCTGCTGCCCATGGTGCTGCGCCTGCCGACGCCGCTGTTCCGCCTGCTGGCGCGGCGCATGCTGCGCATCGACGACAAGGCCCGCTCCAGCATGGCCGACGACCTGGCCCGCAACCGGCCGACCGAGATCGACGCCATCCAGGGCGAGGTGCTGCGCCTGGCCACCCGGCTGGGCCAGCTGGCGCCCTGCAATGCACGCATCAGCCAGCTGGTGCGTGCCTGGTCGCCGCGCAGCCAGCAGCTCAGCGGCCGCAGCCTGCGCAAGTTCCTGAATCTGTAGCGTTCAAGACACCCTTCAGGCCCCGGCCGACAGCTCCAGCCGCTGGCCGGCGCCGGCAAACCGGCCCAGCAGCCGCACCAGCACCGGCAGCGCCTCACGCAGTTGGGCGCGCAGGGTGTGCGGCGGGTTGATGACGAACACCCCGCTGCCCAGCATGCCGAAGCCGCGGTCGTTGGGCTCGGCCACCGTCAGCCGGGCGTGCAGCCAGCCCTTGCGGGCCTGGGCTTTGGCCAGCGCCTTCAGCCGCAGCGGCAGGTTGGCCGATTCACGCGTGTCGATCTGCGGGTACCAGACCATCACCACGCCTTCGGCAAAGCGGGCCAGCGCCTCCTGGGTGGCGGCTGCCACTGCGGTGTAGTCGGTCTTCAGCTCGTAGCTGGGGTCCATCAGCAGCAGGCCGCGCCGGCTGGGCGGCGGCAGCTGGGCCTTGATGCCGGCAAAGCCGTCGGCCTGCTGCACCTGCACCTGCTTGTCGGCGGCAAAGGCGTCGGCCAGCAGTGCGTGGTCGGTGGGGTGCAGCTCGTACAGGCGCAGCTGGTCCTGCGGCCGCATCATGGCCTTGGCCAGACAGGGTGACCCGGGGTAGGCGCGCAGCTCGTCTTGCGGGTTGAAGATGCGCAGCTGGGCGATGTAGTCAGCCAGCAGCGGCGGCAGGTGGCCCTGCTGCCACAGCCGGGCCACACCCTGGCGGTACTCGCCCAGCTTCTGCGCTGCTTCGCTTTGCAGCGCGTACGCACCGGCGCCGGCATGGGTGTCGACCATTCGCCAGCCCTTGTCCTTGGCATTGAGGTGGTGCAGCACCGCCACCAGGGTGGCGTGCTTGAGCACGTCGGCATGGTTGCCGGCGTGGAAGGCATGGCGATAAGCGAGCATGCCGGCACTGTGCCATGGCGCCAGGCGGGGTGGCATGATCGGCCGCCCTGTCTGCACCATCCCACCCGCTCCAACCTGCCCCCATCTGCATGACCGACCTGCCCTACGCCAGCATCCCACTCGTCAAAGGCCTGCCTCTGGTAGGCAACCTGCCCAAGTTCCTGCGCAGCCCGCTGGACAACGCCCGCAGCCTGGAGGTGCATGGCAACGTGGTGCGCTCACGCACCTTCTTCGAGACGGTGACGCTGCTGGGGCCCGATGCCAACCAGTTCGTGCTGCATGACCGCGAGGGCAACTTCAGCAGCCGCGGTGGCTGGTATTACTGGATCGACGCGGTGTTTCCGGGCGCCATCATGGCGATGGACAACCCGGCCCACAAGCACCACCGGCGCATCATGCAGGGCGCCTTCAAGCGCAGCGCGATGGAGCGCTACGTGGCCGACATGGGCCCGGTGATCGCGTCGGTGCTGGCCACCTGGCCGAACGGCGGCATGCTGGTGTTTCCGCAGGTGAAGGCGCTGACGCTGAACATCGCCGCGCGGGTGTTCATGGGCATGGCGCTGGGGCCCGAGGCCGACCGCATGAACCAGGCCTTCATCGACACGGTGGCGGCGTCGCTGGCGCTGATCCGCAAGCCGGTGCCGCCGTTCGGCATGTGGCGCGGCGTGCGCGGGCGCCGCTTTCTGGTGGAGTTGATGCGCAGCAAGCTGGCGGCCAAGCGCGCCAGCGAAGGGCCCGACCTGTTCAGCCAGCTGTGCCATGCACGTGGTGAAGACGGTGAGCGCTTCACCGACGACGAGGTCGTGAACCACATGATCTTCCTGATGATGGCGGCGCACGACACCACCACCAGCACCCTGACCACGCTGTTTTACTGCCTGGCGCGCGACCCCGACTGGCAAGACCGGCTGCGCGCCGACGCCCGGGCGCTGCCCGACGACCAGCTGGCCTATGCCGATCTGGCCGGCTGCGAGCGCACTGAATGGGCGATGAAAGAGGCGCTGCGGCTGTACCCGCCGCTGACCAGCATCCCGCGCAAGGCCGCCAAAGACTGCAGCTTCGGCGGCTACCAGATCCCGCGGGGCACGCCGGTGGGCATCTCGCCGATCCACACCCACCACATGCCGGCCATCTGGACCGACCCGCACCGCTTCGACCCCGAGCGCTTCTCACCCGCCCGGGCCGAGCACAAGCGCCACGCCTACGCCTACCTGCCCTTCGGCGGCGGCGCCCACCTGTGCATCGGCCAGCACTTCGCCGACATGGAGGTCAAGAGCGTGCTGCACCAGGTGCTGCGGCAGTTCAGCTTCAGCGTGGCGCCGGGCTATGTGATGCCCTACCAGCTGGTGCCGATCGCCAAGCCGCGCGACGGCCTGCCGATCACGCTGCAGCGGCTTTGAGTCTCAATCCAGGCTGATGCCCAGGTCGGTGGCCAGGGCGGTCCACTGGGCCGAATCCTCGGCCCAGGTTTTGCGCACCTCGGCCGGGTTGGTCAGCGGCAGGGGGGGGATGCCGCACTGCTCGCGCAGGGCCTTGAGCTGCGGGGTTTCGGACGCTTCACGCACGGCGGCCGACAGCTTGTCGAGGATGTCGCGCGGGGTGCCGGCCGGCGCCGCAAACGGCAGGAAGCCTTCCAGCCCGTACACCGGCGCGGTGAAGCCCTGCTCCACCAGCGTGGTCAGCTCGGGCAGGCGGGGGGTGCGCACCTTGCCGATGGCGCCGATGGCGCGCAGCTTGCCGGTCTGGACATGCGGCAGGATGCCCTGCACGCTGCCCATGCCCACCTGGATCTGGCCGCCGATCAGGTCGGTCAGCATCGGCGCCTCACCGCGGTAGTGCGCCACCACCATGTTGAGCTTCTCGCTCTTGTTGAGCACATCGCCCAGCATGTGGGCCCAGGAGCCGGCACCGTAGGTGCCGAAGGCCGCCGGGTTGCCACGGGCAAAGGTGATGAACTCGCGCAGGTTCTTGGCAGGCACGCTGGCATGGACCGCCACCAGCAGCGCACCGCTGGGAAACAGCGCGATCGGCTCGAAATCCTTCACCGGGGTGTAGGGCAGGTTCTTGTACAGCACCTTGGCCTGCCAGGTGGGCGTGCTGGTGCTGATCAGCAGGGTGTAACCATCGGGCGCGGCCTTGGCCACGTCACCGGCGCCCAGCGTGCCACCGGCGCCGGTCTTGTTCTCGATGTTGAAGGGCTGGCCGAACTTGCGCGACAGCTGCTCGCAGTACATGCGGGCGTAAGCGTCCGTCAGGCCGCCCGGCGGGAACGGCACCACCACCCGCACCGGCCGGTTGGGCCAGGCGGCCTGGGCAGCGGCGGGCAGCACGGCACTGGCAGCGGCGGCTGCAGCGCCCAGCACCAGGTGGCGGCGTGATGGGCCGGCGGCAAGCTGCGGCAAGGTGGACAAGGTGGGCAGGGTCGTCAGGGGCATGAGCAGGGCTCCGAAATTGCGGGGTGGCGCATGCTCGGGCGACGGCCACCCTGCGGGCTGTCTCTTGGCCGACAGCCCGGGCGGCCAGGCCGCCCTGCCCGCCCCCGAGGAAACACCGGGGAACTACTCGCCCAGGTAGGCGGCGCGCACCTTCGGGTCGCTCAGCAGGGCCTTGGCGTCGCCGTCCATGGTGATCAGGCCGCTCTCCATCACATAGCCCCGGTCGGCCAGGGTCAGCGCGCGGCTGGCGTTCTGCTCGACCAGCAAGATGGTGGTGCCGCGGCTGTGGATGTCGGCCACCACCTCGAAGATCTTGTCGACCATGATGGGCGACAGGCCCATGCTGGGTTCGTCGAGCAGCAGCACCTTGGGCCGGGCCATCAGCCCGCGGCCCATGGCCAGCATCTGCTGCTCACCGCCGCTCATGGTGCCGGCCAGTTGCAGGGCGCGCTCCTTGAGCCGCGGGAAGATGGAAAACACCTTGTCGATATCGGCCTGCACCTCGTCGTCTTCACGGATGTAGGCGCCCATCAGCAGGTTCTCGGTGATGGTCATGCGGGCGAAGGTGCCGCGGCCCTCGGGCACCATCACCAGGCCCTGCTTGACCAGGTCCCAGGCGCCCTGGCCCTTGATGTTCTGGCCCATGAAGCGGATCTCGCCGTCGGACGCCGGCTGGGTGCCGGTGATGGATTTCAGCGTGGTGGTCTTGCCAGCGCCGTTGGCGCCGATCAGGCACACCAGCTCGCCCTGGCGCACCTGGAGGCTGGCGCCCTTGACGGCCTGGATGCCGCCGTAGGCGACCTTCAGGTTGGTGACTTCGAGCAGGGCCTGGTTGTTGTTGCTCATCGCAATTCTCCGCAGCGCGTGGTGGCTGGACCAAGTGGACGCCGCGGATCCGGCTTTGCCGGGCCGCTGGGGTCGCCCCCTTGAGGGGGAGCGCCGAAGGCGCCTCGGGGGTGGGCCATGTCAATGGGCTTTGTGGCCGGAGCCCAGGTAGGCTTCGATGACTTTCTCGTTGCGCTGCACCTCGTAGGGCGTGCCTTCGGCGATCTGCTTGCCGTAGTCGAGCACCGTCACCCGGTCGCACAGGCCCATCACCAGCTTCACGTCGTGCTCGATCAGCAGGATGGTGCGGCCGTCCTTGCGGATCTGGTCGATCAGTTGGCGCAGCACCACTTTCTCGGTGGCGTTCATGCCGGCGGCGGGTTCGTCCAGGGCGATCAGCTTGGGGTCGGTGGCCAGCGCGCGGGCGATCTCCAGCCGGCGCTGGTCGCCGTAACTGAGCGTGCGGGCCTTCATCTCGGCAAAGCGGCCGATGCCCACGTAGTCCAGCAGCTCTTGCGCGCGCCGGGCAATCGCCTTTTCTTCGGCCTTGAAGCCGGGCGTGCGGAAGATGGCGCCCAGCAGGCCCGACCTGGTGCGCACATGGCGGCCGACCATCACGTTCTCGAGCGCCGTCATCTCGTTGAACAGGCGGATGTTCTGGAAGGTGCGGGCAATGCCGGCCTTGGCCACCTCATGCACTGCGGTGGGCTTGTAGGGTGCGCCGCCCAGGTCGAAGCTGCCCGAATCGGGCGTGTAGAGCCCGGTGATGACGTTGAAGAAGGTGGTCTTGCCCGCGCCGTTGGGGCCGATGAGCCCGTAGACCTGGCCCTTCTGGATGCGGATGCCGACGTCCGACAGGGCCTGCAGCCCGCCGAAGCGCTTGGACACGCCTTGCACGTCCAGCACCAGGTCACTCATGCCGCGCCCCCGGTCTTGCCGTCGGTGACCGGCGGCGGTGCGATCTTGCCGTGCTCGGGCGCCGGCCACAGCCCGCGCGGGCGCACCAGCATGATGGTGATCATGGCCAGCGCCACCATCAGCTGGCGCAGGATGGCGGCGTCGATCCGGCCGTCGGTCAGGCGCTGCAGGTCGAGCTCACCGGCCACCCAGCGCAGCGCCTCGGGCAGGGCCGCCAGCAGCACCGCGCCCAGCACCACGCCGGGGATGTGGCCGATGCCGCCCAGCACCACCATGGCCACGATCATCACGCTCTCATGCAGCGAGAAGCTCTCGGGCGAAACGAAGCCCTGGAAGGTGGCGAACATCACCCCCGACACGCCGCCGAAGGTGGCGCCCATGCCGAAGGCCAGCAGCTTCAGGTTGCGGGTGTTGATGCCCATGGCCTTGGCGGCGATCTCGTCTTCGCGGATGGCCATCCAGGCGCGGCCGATGCGGCTTTGCTCCAGCCGGTAGCAGATCACCACGCTGATGACCACCAGCGCCAGGAACAGGTTGTTGTACTTGGTGACCGACGAGATCTCCATGCCGAGCAGGTGGCCGGGCTTGCCCAGGTCGTTGCCGAAGTTCTGCAGGCTGTCGATCTGCGCCAGGCCCTT
>JBBRVT010000242.1:0-7185 GCA_038246615.1 Burkholderiales bacterium | reverse complement strand
GTGGCCGGCCTGGTGGACAGCGAGCGCGCCTTCGCCGCCAACACCGCGCACGAATTGCGCACCCCGCTGGCCGGCGCACGCGCCCAGGCCCGGCGTCTGGTGCACGGCAGCACCGACCCACGCACGCGTGAGCAGGCCCAGACCCTGCTGCGCCAGCTCGACCGGCTGACCGGCCTGGCCACCCGGCTGCTGCAGCTGGCGCGGGTGGAGTCCGGCGTGGCGTTGCAGCGCGCCCCTGTCGACCTGGTGCAGTTGGCGGTGCTGGTGGTCGATGAGTTCACCTAGGCCAGCCGCAGCGGCCAGTTGCAGCTGCAGGTGCGTGGCGCATCGGTGCCGGTCAGCGGCGACGTGGACGCACTGGGCATCGCGCTGCGCAACCTGATCGACAACGCGCTCAAGCACGGTGGCAGCGCCACCCGGGTGATGGTGACGGTGGCCGGCCAGCAGCTGGAGGTGCAAGACGACGGCCCGGGCGTGCCGCCTGCCCTGCTGGCGGGCCTGGTGCGCCCCTTCGATCGCGGCGGTCCGGGCCATGCCCTGCAGGGCAGCGGGCTGGGTCTGGCGATGGTGGACACCATCGCCCGGCAGTCGGGAGCGCGGTTGCGCCTGCGGTCACCGGTGGCCGACGGGCGCGGCTTTGCCGCCCTGCTGGATTTCGACCCCGACCACGGCCGCCCCGACGCCACACCTTGATCTGGGTCGAACAAGGGAGGGCAGCGGTTCAGCTTTGGTTCAGCGCCATGGCGACAATGGCGGCAGGGCCGGCGGTCGGCCCACGAGGAGTCACCATGCGCCGATTCACCCCCCGCACACGCCGCACGCACCTGGCGCTTGCCGCCGCCATGTTGCTGCCGCTGGCCGCCCCGGTGGCCGCAGCCACCTTCGGCAGCCTGGCCAACTTCGATGTCGTCAACGACACCGGCCACACCGCCTACGGTTTCGAGATCGAGATCGAGGACGCCGCCTACGACCGCGCCGGGATGATCAGCAGCGTGTTCGGCTACGACCGGGTCTTCGGCTTCATCTCGCCCGACCCCGGCGCGGTCGTGCGCTTCGGCAAACCCACCATCGACTACATCGCTGGCTTCGGTGCGCGCATCACTTACGGCGGCGCCATCGGCCCCGACTCCACGCCGTCGGCGCCGTTCGCCACCAACGGCGAGAGTTGCTGGCCAGGCGCCAACCTGGGCTGGAAGGCCACCTCTTGCGACCACTTCGGCGTCAGCACCTACGGCGCGCCGACCAAGACCACCTACCGCTGGATCGTCGATATCGGTGGCGGTACGCTGGCCCGGCAGGTGGTGGGCGTGCCGGCAGTGAACTTCGTCTTCACACCACCCCCGCCCCCACCGCCACCACCGGTGGGCGCACCGCCACCGCCCCCGCCGGTGCCGGCGCAGGTGCAGGCCGTGATCCAGGCGCCGCAGGTGGCGGTCGATCCGCGCGCCAATGCCTTCTGGGTGAAGATGGTGAAGACCACGGTGGGCGAGAACGTCGACCTGGGTGACCTGCTGGGTGGCAACCATCCTGGCGCGATCCCGGCCATCGCGGCATTGCAGGAAGCGCCCGAGGTCGAGATCGAGTGGCAGGTGCTGCAGTTCGGCAACGTCAATATCGACGAGGTGACCAAGTCGGTCGACATGAAGGGCGACCCGGCGGCTGTCTGGCGCTTCCAGTTCTACAAGTACCTGGGCAACCTGGACGACGAAGGCATCGTCGACCCGCTGACCTCCGAGATCCCGGTGGGCGACGCGCTGAACCAGTACGTCGGCGCCTTTGTCGGCCAGCAGATCGCCGGCTTCAACGCCAACGAGGTACCAGCCGTGCCGGAGCCACAGACCTGGGCGCTGATGCTGACTGGCCTGGCGACCGTGGGTGCGTCGGTGCGACGCCGCCGCAGCTGAACGGCAAGGGGCTCAACCCCCTTTGTTGCGCATCCAGTCGGCCGTGCCGAAGAAGCTCTCGACCAGGCGTTGCGCGAGCGTCTGGTCGACCGCCTGCTCCTGCATCGCCTGCTGCATGCAGACCAGCCACTGGTCGCGCTCGGCGATGCCGATGGCATACGGCAGATGACGGGCGCGCAGCCGCGGATGGCCGAAGCGCGCGATGTAGTGGTCGGGCCCGCCCAGCCAGCCGCAGAGAAACCAGAACAGCTTGTCGCGCGAACCATCGAGCGTGGCCGGGTGCAGCGCGCGGATGCCGGCAAACGCCGGCTCCAGGTCCATCAGGTCGTAGAAGCGGTCGACCAGAGCGCGCACGCCGGGCTCACCGCCCAGGCGCAGAAATGGCGTGGGTGCGGTGGCGTCGTCGGGCGGTTTGTCATCACTCATGGCGGCAGCAGGCGCACGGCGGCAGCCGACAGCGCCACGGCCGCCGGGCTGCCGGGCAGCGACTCCATCAGCAGCTGGCGGCGTTGCACCGACTCACGCACCGCCGCGTCCATCGGCACCTCTCCCAGGAGCAGCAGGCGCAGCGGCGCGGCCAGCCCGGGCGAGACGAAGCGGTCGACCACCTGCTGCAGCTGGGTGGCCACGTTGCGGCCGTCGCCGCTGCGATGCACCTGGTTGACCAGCAGGCGCATCGGTCGCGCTGCCTGGGTGGTGGCCAGCACCTTGATGGTGGCATAGGCATCGGTCAGCGAGGTGGGTTCGGGCGTGGCCACGATCAGCACCTCGTCGGCCAGCGAGATGGTGAACAGCACCACGTCTGAAATGCCGGCACCGGTGTCGAGCAGAACCTGGTCGAAGCGCGGGCGCACCTGGGCGATCACGTCCAGCAGCTTGTCGCGCACCTCGGGCGTCATGCGGCTGTATTCCACCAGGCCCGAGCCCGCCAGCAGCACCGAGAAGCCGCCGGGCGCAGGCTGCAGCGCCTCGTCGAGCGTGGCCTTGCCGGTGAACACATCGTGCAGCGTGACGCGGGCTGCCAGGTTCAGCACCACGTCGAGGTTGGCCAGGCCCAGGTCGGCGTCGAGCACCAGCACGCGCTGGCCGGCGCGCGCCAGGGCGGCCGCCAGATTGGCGGCCACCAGGGTCTTGCCCACACCGCCCTTGCCGCTGGTGATGGCGGTGATGGTCATGTCTGCCCCTCGTCCGACGGGTACATCGGCCGATCCCCCAGGGGATTGCGGGCCAGCTTGGTGAGCAGTAGCCGCACACAGACAGTCCCTGCGGACCGTCTGTGCCTGCGCAGAGCCATCGGCCTCTGGTCGATGGCGGCCCGGCGCTCGGCCCGCCACGCGCGGCAGGGACAGCTAAATTGGCTCATTCGAAATCCTGGATGGCGTGGCTGCCCAGCAGCATTTCACGCTCTTGCAGACTGACATTCGGCACGGCGGTGTGTTCCAGGCACACCCGGTCGCGCCCCTCGGCCTTGGCCCGGTAGAGCTGCAGGTCGGCACGCTGCAGCCAGATGCCCGGGGTGGAGCGCACCCACTGCGGCGCAAACGCACCGCCCACGCTGCAGGTGACGGCCAGCCGCTGGCCGTCGGGCAGGGCCACGCTGCTGCGGGCCACGCGCTGGCGCACCCGCGCGGCCACCTGCGGGCCAAATGCGGCGGGGCAGTTGGGCAGCAGCACCGCGTATTCTTCGCCGCCGATGCGCGCCACCAGGTCCATCGGCCGCACGCTGTCGGTCAGGGCCTGGCCCACGGCGCGGATGACCTGATCGCCGGCGCCATGGCCATGGGTGTCGTTCACCCGCTTGAAGTGGTCGATGTCGACCATCAGCAGCAGCGCTGATTCGCCCGACCTGGCCACGCGGTCGACCTCGCGCGACAGCGCCAGCTCGAAGTTGCGGCGGTTGGCCAGGCCGGTGAGCGGGTCGCGGCTGGACAGATCGACCAACTGGTCGATCAGCGCCTGCAGGTAGCCCGATGAAGCCGCATCGCCCACCGGCTCGGCCTGCCCGGCCTGGCGCAGCAGGGCCAGGGCCACATCCAGCCGCAAGGTGCCGGCTTCGGCAGGGGCGTCGGCAGGGGCGTTGGCAGGGGCGTTGGCAGGGGCGTTGGCGGCGGGTGCGGCGTCCACGTGCAACAGGGCTCGGGCGACAGGGTGGCGGTCGGTGCAGGCAACGGATTGAACGGCCAGTCTATGCCGGCATCGGCGCGCCCAGGTCGGGAGATGGCCGGTGCGTGCTCTGCATTTCAGCGCATGGGCAACGGCGGTTGCCGCGAGACTGACAGCATGACCGACATGCTGCCCACCACCACCTCTGCAACCAGGACTGCGGCCAGCACCGCCGCCACTGCGTCCCCGGCCCTGGGCGCCGACCAGGAGTTCACCTTCTCGGCCGCCGACTTCGAACGGGTGCGTGAACTGATCTACCAGCGTGCCGGCATCAGCCTGCATGCGGGCAAGCAGGCGATGGTCTACAGCCGGTTGTCGCGCCGGTTGCGCGAAACCAGCCACCGCAGCTTCGCGGCCTATCTGCAATGGTTGCAGGCCAACACCGGCCCCGCAGGCGAGGCCGAGTGGCAGGAGTTCGTCAACTGCCTGACCACCAACCTCACCGCCTTCTTCCGCGAGGACCACCACTTCCATGCGCTGGTGGACGACCTGAAGGCCCGCGCCGGCAAGCCGCTGCGCATCTGGTGCAGCGCGGCCAGCACCGGCGAGGAACCCTACTCGATCGCCATCACCGCAGTGGAGGCCCTGGGCAGCGCGGCGCCGGTGCGCATCGTCGCCAGCGACATCGACACCAAGGTGCTGGCGACCGGCCAGCGCGGTGTGTATGACACCGACGCCCGCGGCCTGTCGCCAGAACGCATGCAGCGGCACTTCCTGCGCGGCAAGGGCGCCAATGCCGGCTTCATGCGGGTCAAGCCCGAGCTGGCCAAGCTGATCGAGTTCCGGCCGTTCAACCTGATGAGCCGCGGCTGGACGGGCGCCGGCGGGCTGGGCGAATCCTTCGACATCATCTTCTGCCGCAACGTGATGATCTATTTCGACGCGGCCACCCAGCGGCAGGTGCTGCAGCAGATGCACGGCGTGCTCAAGCCCGGCGGGCTGCTGTACGTGGGGCATTCGGAGAATTTCACCGAGGCACGCGACCTGTTCCATCTGCGCGGCAAGACCATCTACCAGCGGGTGTGAATGCGCCGCTGCGGTGGTGCCCAGGTTGCGCAGCTGAAGTTTGTCCGGCATCGGCCGATATCACATCGAGCAAGGACAACCCAGCCCATGATGCCCTCCCCTCTCGCGGCGCGCGCGCCGGCGGCCCGTGCCATTCCCGCTGTCGGCAGCGTGCCTGCCATGGGCGGGTCGGCACGGCTGGCGCAGCTGAAGTCTGCACCACGCAAGGCAGGCGAAGCCTCGTTCTTCTTCTGGGACGCGCACTTCCGCAATGATTCGGTGAAGGTGCTGCCCGGCGAGTACTTCGTGCACGATGAGGACCTGCTGATCACCACCACGCTGGGCTCGTGCATCGCCGCCTGCCTGTGGGACCGCGAGCGCCGCATCGGCGGCATGAACCACTTCATGTTGCCCGAGGGCAGCGGCGACTCGGGGCGCTACGGCAGCTACGCGATGGAACTGCTGATCAACGAGCTGATGAAGAAAGGCGCCTCGCGGATGACGCTGGAAGCCAAGATCTTCGGCGGCGGCGCGGTCATCGGCGGCATGAGCAGCATCAACGTGGGCGAGCGCAACACGCAGTTCGTCATCAACTACCTGCAGACCGAGCGCATCCCGATCGTCAGCCGTGACGTGATGGAGATCTACCCGCGCAAGGTGTGCTTTCTGCCGGCGTCGGGCAAGGCCATGGTCAAGCGTCTGGCTGCCACCCACAACGACACCTTCGTGGCACAAGACCGGCTGGCCGCGCAACGCGCCGCGCCGGTGTCGAGTGCCGGCGGCTCCGTGGACCTGTTCTAGAACAAGCAAACATGGCCAACAAGACAAGAGTGGTGGTGGTGGACGATTCGGCGCTGGTGCGCGGCCTGCTGGCGGAGATCATCAACCGGCAGCCGGACATGGAATGCGTCGGCGCGGCCAGCGACCCGCTGGTGGCGCGCGAGATGATCCGCAACCTCAACCCGGACGTGATCACGCTGGACGTGGAGATGCCGCGCATGGACGGCATCGACTTCCTCAGCAAGCTGATGCGGCTGCGGCCGATGCCGGTGGTGATGGTCAGCACGCTGACCGAGCGTGGCGCCGAGGTGACGCTGCGTGCGCTGGAGCTGGGCGCGATCGACTTCGTCGCCAAGCCCAAGATCGGTGTGGCAGACGGCCTGCGCCAGCTGGCCGAGGACATCACCGACAAGGTGCGCACCGCCGCCCGCGCCCATGTGCGGCGCCTGCCGCCGGCCCCCGGCAGCGCCGGCGCGATCGCCGCCGCCGGCGCAGCGCCGGCCGGCGTGCGCCCGGCCGCGCCGGTGCCCAACATGGGCCGGTTGTCGACCGAGAAAATCATCTTCATCGGCGCGTCCACCGGCGGCACCGAGGCCACCAAGGAAGTGCTGATGAACCTGCCGCCCGATGCGCCGGCGGTGGTCATCACCCAGCACATGCCGCCGGGCTTCACCAAGAGCTACGCCACCCGGCTGGACAGCCTGTGCCGCATCCGGGTGAAGGAGGCGGTGGACGGCGACCGCATCCTGCCCGGCCATGCCTACATCGCGCCGGGCGGCCTGCACCTGAGCGTGGAGCGGTCAGGCGCCAACTACGTGGCCCGGGTGCGCGACGGCGACCCGGTCAACCGCCACAAACCCAGCGTGGAGGTGCTGTTCGATTCTGCCGCCAAGGTGGTGGGGCCGAACGCGCTGGGCGTGATGCTGACCGGCATGGGCGCCGACGGTGCGCGCGCGATGAAGACCATGCGCGACGCCGGCAGCTGGAATGTCTGCCAGGACGAGGCCAGCTGCGTGGTCTTCGGCATGCCGCGCGAGGCCATCGCGCACGGTGCCGCCAACGAGGTGCTGCCGCTGCAACGCATTGCCCCGGCACTGATCGAACACCTGAAGCGCACCGTGGGCGTGGCCATGCACCGCGTCTGACCCCGGGCCGCGCGTGACGGCGACCGGCACCGGTTGCCCGCGCCAGCGCTCAGAGCCTGAGAGTTTTTCGGGCGTGCCCGAACAGCGCGTCAAAGGGCGCCCGATCTAGGCGCAAAGCGCAGCCATAGCCCGGGCTATGGCGAGCATTTGCAACGACGAGCGGGGGCACTTTGGCGTGGTGAGCGGGC
>JBBRVT010000241.1:0-7191 GCA_038246615.1 Burkholderiales bacterium | reverse complement strand
CAGCCGCGCGCCCAGGGCCTGGCCCTCGGCGATGACGCTGCTGCGCCAGTCGACCACGGTGCCGAAGATGTCGAAGGTGAGGGCGGAGATGGTGGATGGGCAGGTGCGCATGGCCGCGATGATGCCGCAGCTTGATCTGGCGCAAGCGCCATGCAGAGCGCCCGGCGCGGCGCCTCACCAGCGACAAACCGCCGGTGCTGGCACACCCAGGATCGGGCGCCATGGACTTCGCCCACTCCCCCGCGCGCTGGCGCTGCAGCAGCAGTTGCGGCTGTTCATGGCCGACCTGGTGCTGCCGTCGATGGCGGAGTGGCACCGTTGGTCAGTGCCAGTGAATACCCGCTCGACTTGATCAACGGCTTGAAAGCCCAGGCCCGTGGACTGGGGCTCTGGAACCTGTTCCTGCCCTGCCTGCGCAGCGACCAGCCCGGCACCCGCCTGACCAACCTGGACTACGCACCGCTGGCCGAGACCATGGGCCGGGTGCCCTGGGCGGCCGAGGTGTTCAACTGCAACGCACCTGACATCGGCACCATGGAGTTGCTGCAGATCGCCGCCAATGCCGATCAGGCGCAGCGCTGGCTCCATCCGCTGCTGGCCGGCCAGATCCGCTCCTGCTTCGCGATGAGCGAGCCCGACACCGCCTCATCAGACCCGACGCAGCTGAGCACGCGCATGCAGCGCGATGGCGACCACTGGGTGCTCGACGGCCGCAAGTGGTTCATCATTGGCGCAGCGCATCCGCTGTGCCGGCTGGCTATGGTGCTCGGTGTCAGCAATGCGGGTGCCCGCCGATGCCCTGCTGTGCGCCCGTGGCGGCGGCTTTGCGCTGGCCCAGGCGCGGCTGGGGTCGGGCCGGATACACCATGCGATGCGCAGCATCGGCCAGTGCGAGCTGGCTCTGGAGTTGATGTGCGCGCGCGCGATGAGCCTGTCGCTCGACACACCGCTGGCGCGGCTGTGGGCCTGGGGCCGGGCGCTGCGTTTTCTGGACGGCCCTGACGAGGTGCATTTGCGCACCGTGGCGCGTGCGGAATTGAAGCGCGCCAAGGGCATGCGGGGCGCGAATGCAGCCCATCTGCGGCGATGGATGCCGGTGGAGACCGGTGGGTGACGGGCGGCGACGCCGCTTCGGGCTCGTTGCTGTCTTTGGCGTTCGTGAAAAGCCGACATTCACAGTTCGGCGCGAGGCCGAGGACGGCGGGTGACTGGCTGACTCCGTGTCATTCCGGGCCGCCGGCCCTCCCTTCTCTACCTGCGTCAGCCAGTCACCCGCCGTCCTCGGCCCAGACACAGCGGTGGCGCGCGAAGGTCAAAGTCCCGCCCGGCCCGGCCCGGGTCGGCGCGATCGCTCAGACCTTCGAACGCCGGCTTTCAGCCGACATGCGCAACGACGGCAACGAGCCCAGAGACGCCCGAACCAGCATCAGTAGTGAATCGCCCGCGGCGCACCGCCGCCCACGCAGATCGCGTCCCCATTGATCGCGCGCGACTTGGGCGAGCACAGGAATGCCACCACATGCGCAACTTCAGCGGCCGTGACGAGGTGGCCGATGGAGTTGCCTGCGGCCAGTTGCGCCTCCACCACCTCGGGCTCCACGCCCTGGGCGGCGGCACGCGCGGCCACCAGCGGGGCGGTGCGCTCGGTGCGGGTGATGCCAGGGTGCACCACGGTCACCTGGATGCCCGCCGGCCCCAGCTCGTCGGCCAGGTTCTTGCTGAGCGCGGCCACCGCCACGTTGCGGATGCTGCCCACGGTGTTGCCGGTCTGGCGCGCCGCCAGGCCGCTGATGTTGACGATGCGGCCCCAGCCGGCCGCCCGCATGCCCGGCACCAGCGCGCGGGCACTGCGGATGTAGCCCATCACCTTGGTGTCGAGCTCGGCCTGGAAGAAGGCGCCGGTGATCGCGTCCAGCCTGGGCGGGCCGGCGTAACCCGCCGGCTCGGCGGCCGCGTTCACCAGGATGGTGATCGGCCCGCCCAGCAGCGCGGCTGCGTCGGCGGCGGCCTGGTCCACCTGGCCGTCTTGCGTGGTGTCGGCGCGCACGCCCACCACCCGGCGGCCGGTGGCAGCGGCCAGTTCGGCGGCTGCCGCTGCCAGTGTGCTGGCGTCGCGCGCCAGCAGGGCCACGTCGCAACCCTCCTGCGCCAGGGCCAGGGCGACGGCCTTGCCGATGCCGCGGCTGCCGCCGGTGACCAGGGCGCGCTTGCCGGTGAGTTCGAGATCCATGGTCTGACTTTCGTTGGGGTTTGGCGGCAGCGTAGCGCCTGCCAGCCTGGCGCTACAGTCACCGGCATGACCCTTGATCGCCTTGCATGAGCCCGCCAAGCCGCCCGAAGGGGCTCATTCCCGCTTGGCGGGACCGGCCGAAGGCCGTAGGGTGCAGCAATGAGCTATGAACTGCACTACTGGCCCGGCATTCAGGGCCGCGGCGAATTCGTCCGCCTGGCGCTCGAGGCCGCCGGCGCGGTGTATGTCGATGTGGCGCGCGGTGATGCCGCGGCCGGCCAGGGCCTGCCGGCACTGCAGCGGCTGATGGCCGACCCGCGCCAGCCGCACCCGCCGTTTGCGCCGCCGTTCCTGAAGGATGGCGCGCTGCTGATCGGCCAGACCGCCACCATCCTGCAGCACCTGGGCCCCACGCTGAAGCTGGTGGGCCGCAGCGACGCGGCACGGGTGTGGACGCAGCAGATCCAGCTGACCATCGCCGACATGGTGACCGAGGCCCACGACACCCACCACCCGGTCAGCGTCGATCTGCTCCACGAAGACCAGCAGGCGGAAGCCGAGCGCCGCGCGGCGGCCTTCTGCCGCCAGCGCCTGCCCAAGTTCCTGCCCTGGTTCGAGGCCATCATCACCCGCAACCCGGCTGGCCCGCGCCACCTGGTGGGCGGCAAGCTGAGCTACGCCGACCTGTCGCTGTTCCAGCTGATCGCCGGGCTGCGCCATGCCTTTCCACGCGCTGCCGAGCAGGCGCTGGCGCGCACGCCGGGCATCGTGCAGCTGCACGACCGGGTGGCGGCGCTGCCGCGTGTGGCGGCCTACCTGCGCAGCCCGCGGCGCATTCCGTTCAACCAGCAGGGCCTGTTCCGCCAGTACCCGGCGCTGGACATCCTGTAGAGCGCCACCGCACCGGAGCCTGCCCATGCCGAGCGCCACCGCACGCCTTGCCGACCTGGTGCTGCCGCCGCCGGCGCGGCCAGGGGACCTGCTCGCGGCCATCGCCACGCCGGCCCTGGTGCTGGACCTGCAAGCCTTCGAGCGCAACCTGGACGTGATGCAGGCTGCGGCCGACGCCGCCGGTGTGGCGCTGCGCCCGCATGCCAAGGCGCACAAGACCCCGGCCATCGCGCTGGCGCAGCTGCAGCGCGGGGCGGTGGGCATCTGCTGCCAGAAGGTGAGCGAGGCGCTGCCCTTTCTGCAGGCCGGCGTGCGTGACATCCACATCAGCAACCAGGTGGCCAGCGTGCCGATGGTCGAGTTGCTGGCGCAGATGGGCCGCCACGGCCACATCAGCGTGTGCGTTGACCACGCCGCCCAGGTGGTGGCGCTGGGCCGCGCCACTGCGGCGCAGGGCAGCACGCTGGCGGTGTGCATCGAGATCGACATCGGCCAGGGCCGCTGCGGCGTGGACGGGGCCGACGCGGTGCTGCAGTTGCTGGACGCCCTGGTGGCGCACCCGCAGCTGGTGTTCCGCGGCCTGCAGGCCTACCACGGCGGCGCCCAGCATGTGCGTGCGCCGCAGCAGCGTGCCGATGTGGCCGCCCGCGCCGCCGAGCGCACCGCAGCGGTGGTGGCGGCACTGGCGGCAGCCGGCGTGGCCTGCGGCACGGTCACCGGCAGCGGCAGCGGCAGTGTCGAATTCGACCTGGCCAGCGGCGTCTACACCGAGCTGCAGCCGGGTTCCTACGTCTTCATGGACGCCGACTACGGCCGCAACCAGGTGGACGGCGTACTGCGTTTCGAGCACAGCCTGTTCATCGCCAGCACGGTGATGAGCGTGGGCAGCGGTGAGCGGGTGGTGCTGGACGCCGGGCTCAAGTCGCTGGCGGTGGACTCGGGCATGCCACTGGTCTGGCAGGCCGGCGCGCCCAGCACCACGCTGGACTATGCCGCTGCCAACGACGAGCACGGCATCGTGCGCCCGCGTGCTGCCGGCGGCGCACGCCCGGCGCTGGGCAGCCAGCTGCTGCTGGTGCCCGGCCATTGCGACCCGACGCTGAACCTGCACGACCACCTGATCGCGCTGCGGCACGGCGTGGTGGAGGCGGTGTGGCCCGTGGCCGCGCGCGGCCTGAGCCGCTGAAGTTGAGCGCGGCATGAGCCGCTGAAGCCGGGCGCGGCATGAGCCGCTGGAGCCGCGCGCGGCGAAGCCGCCGACCGCGCCTCAACGCCCCGGTGCCAGCAGCGGCAGCCGGTCCAGCCGCGCCTCGATCTCCTGCAGCACCGCCAGGTAGGCCGGCGCGCCGATGCCGCCGAAGCGGCGCTTGAACTCGGCCTCGGGCATGTCTTCTGGCAGGTCACCGGTGTCGGGCAGCAGGTCGGCGTCGGCCAGGCGGGCAGCTGCCAGGCGGGCCTGCAGGGCCAGCGGGTCGCGCCGTGCCAGCAGGCCCAGGCGGGTGCCGGCGCGGTCGGCTGCCAGGTCACGAAAGCTGAAGCCGCTGCCCCCGCGGGAATCGTCCACCTCCTTGTACAGGCCGATGGCGTCCGACAGCGGCCCGCCGCCCTCGGCCGCCAGCGCTGCCGAGATCAGCAGGTGCTGCGGAAAGTCAGTGCGCCCGGCCAGGGTGATGCGCGGCTGCGGCGGTATGCCCAGCGGCAGCAGCCGGGCCTTGGCGGGCATGGGGTGCACGGCGGAAGCCGGCGGCGGCGGTGCCAGCAGCTGCGCCAGGCGGTCGCCATGGGCCATGAAGGCCAGGGCGACCAGCGCGGCGCGGTTCTCGGCGACGGCGCTGGCAGCATCGGCGCTGTGCTGCCCGGCGAGCTGGAACACCGGCGGCAGCAGGCGCGCCAGCGAGACGCCGCTGCGGCCTTCACGGGTGGCGCCCAGCTGCGCCGTCAGTGCGGCCAGGGCATCGGCATGGCGGCGCAGGCGGGCCTGGGCGTCGGCGTCGAGCAGCGAATCGGTCAGCGATTGCTGCAGGTTGTCGGGCCAGGCATAGGCCAGCACCAGGGCCTGGGTGTGGAAGCCCACCCGGCTGACCAGGCGCTGCGCCAGTTCGCCCTGGGCACGCAGGTTCAGCGCGGTCAGCAGGCGCGGCAGCATGGCCTCGGCCAGCCAGCCCGGCACCGGCAGGCGGCCGATGTGCAGGCGTTGCACGGCGGGCAGGCCATCGGTCTGCAGCAGCACCGCGTGCAGGTTCAGCCAGCCGCCCCATGGGCTGGCCGGCAGCGGCAGGCTGGCGTCCACCACCGCCAGGCCCGGCTGCAGCCGCACCCGGCCACGCAGGCCGCCGAAGCGCTGGCCGGCCTGGTTGAGCAGCAGGTCCAGGTCACGCTGGGTGAGCAGCACCGCGCGGGTGATGCCGGGCAGGGCGTTGCGCGGGTCGTTGCGCGCCAGCACCGCCCGTGCCCGGGCGATGTCGTCCACTGCGACTGCCGGCGCCTTCTCCACCGCTGGTGTGGGCTCGATGGCCAGCCACAGGCCTGCCGCCAGCGCCACCACCAGCAGCAGGCAGGCCAGCAGGGCCCAGGGCAGCAGGCGGACGACAAGGCGCATGGCGCGCAGTCTGCCATTGCCCGGTGCAGGGCCAGCGGCAGAGAAGCGGAGCGGATGCGGACGGGCCTGCACGGCGTCAGGCGCCGTGCAGCGGGATCACCACACGTCGACGAAGCGCGCGCGCTCCGGCGCGCTGCCGCCGCGCCGCACGGTGCCGGCGCTGCGCAGCCCGCGCAGCAGCCAGCTGCGGGTGTCGGCCGGGTCGATCACCGCGTCGATCTCCAGCGTGGTGGCCATGTGGATGGCCGAGCCGTTTTCATACTGGCGCGCCACCAGCTGCTGGTACAGCGCCTCGCGCTCGGCACCTTCAGCTGCGGCTTCCAGCTCCTTGCGGAAGCCCAGCTTGACGGCACCCTCCAGCCCCATGCCGCCGAATTCACCGGTCGGCCAGGACACGGTGAACAGCGGCGCGTCGAAGCCGCCCACCGCCATCGCCTGCGCGCCCAGGCCGTAGCCCTTGCGCACGACCACGGTGAACACCGGCACCTGCAGGTGCGCGGCGGTGACGAACAGCCGGCAGGCGTGGCGCACCTGGGCCTGGCGCTCCACCTCGGGGCCGACCATGAAGCCCGGCGTGTCGCACAGGCTCAGCAGCGGGATGCCATGCGCATTGCACAGCTGCATGAAGCGCGCACCCTTGTCGGCGGCGTCGGGGTCGATGGCGCCGCCCAGGTGGTGCGGGTTGTTGGCGAAGATGCCGACCGGCCAGCCTTCGATGCGCGCCAGCGCGGTCACCATGCCGTGGCCCCAGCCGCTGCGCAGCTCCAGCACGCTGCCGGTGTCGGCCAGCGCGGTGATGACGGCGCGCATGTCGTACACCCGCAGCCGGTTCTCGGGCACCAGGTGGCGCAGCGTGCGCTGGTCATCGGCCTGCCAGTCGGCCAGGTGGCCCTGGAAGTAGCCCAGGTACTGGCGGGTGGCGGCCACCGCGGCAGCCTCGTCGGCCACCAGCACGTCGACCACGCCGTTGGCATGCAAGTCGGCCGCAGGGCCGATCTCCTCGGGCCGGAACACGCCCAGCCCGCCGCCTTCGATCATCGCCGGCCCGCCCAGGCCGATGTTGGCGCTGCGGGTGCTGATGATCACGTCGGCACAGCCCAGCAGCGCGGCATTGCCGGCAAAGCAGCGGCCGTGCACCACGCCCACCACCGGCACCTGGCCCGACAGCGCCGCAAACTGGCTGAAAGTGTGGTTGTTCAGCCCGGCCACGATCGGCATGTCCACATCACCCGGCCGGCCGCCGCCGCCCTCGGCAAACAGCACCATCGGCAGCTTCCACTGGTGCGCCAGGCCCAGCAGCCGGTCTTTCTTGTGGTGGTTGCGCCAGCCTTGCGTACCGGCCAGCACGGTGTAGTCGTAGGCCATCACAGCCGTGCGGCTGCGCTCGGGGCCGTGCGCGGCGGCGTTGACGGTGCCGATGCCGGTGACCATGCCGTCGGCCGGGGTGTTGCGCACCAGGTCGTCCAGGCTT
>JBBRVT010000240.1:0-7214 GCA_038246615.1 Burkholderiales bacterium | reverse complement strand
GGCGAGAGCCTGATCGACTTCCAGGCGCGCTGCCTGGCCACGGTCGACCGCCTGGCCGCAGCGGCCGCCGGCCAGGCCACCGCGCTGGTCTGCCATGGCGGTGTGCTCGACATGCTGTATCGCGCCGCCACCCATGTGGCGCTGGACCGGCCGCGCAGCTGGCCGCTCGGCAACGCCGGCATCAACCGGCTGCTGCACACGCCCCAGGGCCTGGCCCTGGTGGGCTGGAACGACAGCGCCCACCTCGACGGCCTGGCGGCCGACGACATCGCGGCCTGAGAGCGCCCCCAGACCTGCCGCTTCGCGTCAGGCGCAGCCGGGACTGCCGGCGGGTCTGCAGGCGGGCGCTGCGGGGCGCATGCAAGTCCGCACACTTGACGCAATCCGTTACCGCCTGGGGCCTCAGGTTGCTGCGCAGGGCTGCCGATAACAACGTTGTCGAGGTCCTCAATGCACAACCTGCCCTTGCTCCGCCCACTGCCCGCCCTGCGGCGGCTGGGTTTCACCCTGGTCGAGCTGATGATCACCCTGGCGGTGCTGGTGGTGCTGCTGGCCGTGGCGGTGCCGTCGATGCAGGAATTCACCGCCAACAACCAGCTGGCGGCCACCCGGTCGAACTTCGCCGCTGCGGTGGCGCTGGCGCGCACCGAGGCGGCCAAGCGTGGCCGGGTGGTGGTGCTGCAGGCGCTGGGCAGCGGGCCCACCGGCAATGAGTTCGCCAACGGCTGGGAGATCGCGGTGGACGACGACGGCAGCGGCGTGGTCGCCAGCAGCGAGACCCGGGTGCGCAAGAACGCCGTCGCGCTCGAGAAGATCAAGCTCGGCGGCACGCCGGCGGTGTCCTTCCGCGCCACCGGCGCGCTGGTGGGCACGGCCGCCCAGGTCTACACCCTGTGCCGCGCCAGCGGTGGCACCCGCGGCTTCACCGTCACCGTGACGCCCAGCGGCGCCACCGACGTGGCCAGCATCAACACCTGCACGCCATGACACCGCGCCCGACCACAGCCAGCCAGCGCCCGCAGCACAGCCGCCGTGTGCGGCCGCGCGGCATCGCACTGATGGAGGCGATGATCGCCATCGTGCTGCTGTCCATCGGCGCGCTGGGCTATGCGGCGCTGCAGATCAAGGGGCTGTCGGCGTCCAGCAGTTCGATGTGGCGCAGCAAGGCCGGCAACCTGGCCTACGAGATGTCCGACCGCGTGCGGGCCAACCGCACCGGCGCAGTGGCCGGCGCCTACAACGCGCTGGGCGCGCCGCAGGTGGTGACCGACTGCGGCGCGGCTGCCGACTGCTCGCCGGCGCGCATGGCGGTGCTGGACCATGCGCAGTGGAATGCCACGCTGGCCAACGAGCTGCCAGGTGGCAGCGGGGTGGTCTGCCGTGACGCCACGCCCGACGACGGCAGCGCCCAGGCCAGCGGCTGCGACGGCGCCGGCGCCATGCTGACCGTCAAGGTGTTCTGGACCGAGCGCGGCGTGGCATCGCGCCTGGTGCTGGGGGTGCGGCCATGACCCGCCAGCCGGCCCGGCACGGCATGACCCTGGTCGAGCTGATGGTCGGCCTGGCCATCGGCCTGTTCCTTGTGGCGGTGATGGGCACGATGTACCTGGGCAGCCGCAACACCTTCGTGGCGCAGGAGTCGGGCTCGCGCCTGCAGGAGAACGGCCGCTTCGCGATGGACACCATCGCCAACGACCTGCGCATGTCGGGCTTTCGCGGCTGCATGCCGGTGATGCCCACCGGCAACAGCGCGGCGCCACTGGCCATCGGCCAGGTGGACAACACCCTGGTGACGCCGACGGCGCTGCTCTACAACTTCGGCGATCCGATCTGGGGCGCGCGCAACGGCGGTGGCGGCTGGGCGCCGGCGCTCACCACGCCGGCCGACACCCTGGGCGCGGCGGTGGACGGCGACATCCTGCTGGTGCGCCGCCCGGTCGGCGTGGCCTGGGCGCTGGTGGCCGACATGGCCACCCGGGCCGCCGCGCTGGGCATCACCCCCACCGCCAACTTCGTGCGCGGCGACCTGGTGATGGTGGCCGACTGCGCCGGCGCGTCGATGCTGCAGGTCACCAACCTGGGCGCGGGTGCGGCCGGCTCCATCCAGCATGTGTCGGGCGCCGCCGGCGTGGTGCCCGGTGTGTCCACCGGCAACCTGGCGCGCACCTACTCAAACGACGCGCGGGTCTGGCGCATGCAGAGCCGCATCTACTACCTGGCCGACAGCGCGCGCCGCAGCGGCGAGACCGCGCTGTGGCTGTATGTCAGCCCCACCTACGACGGCGAGACGCAGACCAGCGAACTGGTGACCGGCGTGGAGCGCATGGCCGTGACCTATGGCGTGGACAACGACGGCCTGGACGGCGCAGGCAACCTGTCGGCCAACCGCTTCTTCCATGCCGGCCAGGTCACCAACTGGGCCCAGGTGGTCAGCGCCCGGGTGGAGCTGGTGCTGGTGGGCGCCGGTGACAGCCCGTCCACCGCAGTGCAGCCCTATGTGTTCGCCGGCGCGACCATCACACCCACCGACAGGAAGCTGCGCACCGTGGTCTCCACCCTGGTCTCGCTGCGCAACGCCGTGCCATGAGCCATCCGCCTCCGAAGCGCCTGCGGCGCTCCCCCTCGAGCGGGCAACGCCAGCAGCCCGGCCAAGCCGCATCTGCGGCGTTCACCTGGTCGGGCCGCCCGCTGCGGGGCAGGCCTGCGGCCGGCTTCTCGCTGATCGTCATCCTGCTGATGATGGTGGCGCTGGCCATGCTGGCACTGGGCGCGATGAACAGCAGCATCATCCAGGAGCGGATGGTCGGCAACGCCCGCGACCGTCAGGTGGCGCTGCAGGCGGCCGAGGCGGCGGTCCGCGACGCGGAGATCGACATCGAGCTCAACGTCAATGCCGCCAGCGGCTTTGCGGTGGGCTGCGCCAGCGGCCTGTGCATCTCGCCATCGGACTCCACCGACAACCCGGTGTCCGCGCCGATGTGGCAGGGCATCGACTGGGACACCACCCGTGCTTACGGCAGCCGCACCGGCTCGCCGTCGCTGCTGGGGCCCGACAACGTGGCGCTGGCGGCACAGCCGCGCTATTTCATCGAGAACCTGCCCGTGCTGCCGCCCATGCCGGGCGAGAGCGCGGCCATCGGCGGCGGCTCCACGCCCGCGCCACGCGCCCGGGCCTACCGCATCACGGTGCGGGCGTCCGGGATCCGGGCCTCCACGGTCGTGATGCTTCAATCGGTCTACGTCAAGCAATGAAACAAGCCATGTCCAAGGTGGCGCTGCACGGCGCCATGGTTGCAGCAGCCGGCGCCGCCGCGCTGCTGGCTTCACCCCAGGTGCTGGCGCAGGCGCTGAACCTGGCGCAGGCGCCGCTGTTCCTGGGCACCACCGTCAGGCCCAACGTGCTGGTGGTCTACGACAACTCGCAGTCGATGGACGGCACCATGGCCGGCAGGCTGATCGCCGGCAACGACCCCGCCACGCGCGGCAACATCGCCCGCTCGGTGCTGCGCAACACCATCACGTCCTACCGCAGCGCGTTCAACTGGGGGCTGGGCAGCTTCGCGCTGCGCAACTCGAGCGTCTACACCACCTATGCCTACTACTTCGGCAGCGACACCGAGGTGCGCTTCACCAACGACTGCGTGGCCGGCGTCTCGCTGGGCAATGGCGGCCTGCGCTGCGTGGCCAACCCGCAGCCCGACAACGGCTTCAACTTCATCACCTACCGCTTCAGCGGCGACGACCCGGCCATCAACGACGTGCTCTACGCCGGCAACTTCGGCAACCAGCTGTGGGGCATCGGCGTCAACAACAGCACCAGCTACCGGGTCTACAACAACCACCTCGTCGGCACCGGCTGGACCATGGCCGACTTCTCCGGCAGCCTGGGCACCTGGAACTTCACGCCCACCGATGCCGGCTACCTGCCGGCCACGCCGCCCAACAGCCGCATGTTCTGGCTGAACCGGGCCTGGGGCTACTACGGCGACATCACCGGCGCGGGCGTCATCAACCAGCCGGTGGCGGCTGATTCCGCCGCGCAGTTCACCGCGCTGGTCAACCTGCTGGCCACCGAGACCAACAACAACGCCACCGGGGAGCTGAAGAACGCGGCGGTCTACACGCCACTGGCCGGTGCGCTGGGCACCGCGCGCGACTACTTCGCCAATGCCATCAACGGCAGGCCTTCGCCGATCAGCCAGAGCTGCCAGAAGAACTTCGTGCTGCTGGCCACCGACGGCAACCCCACCGGCAGGACCAACGGCAGCATGTACACGCTGGCCGAATCCGCCAACACATTCAACGCCGGCACCGGCACCTGGACCTTCGGCGCCGCGTCCAGCGACGTCTTCGCCCGCGTCACCGCGCTGCGCAGCACCACGCTGGCTGGCACCAACTACGACGTGGAGACCTATGTCATCGGGCTGGGCGATTCGGTGGCCAATGCCAGCTCGGTGGCCACGCTCAACCGCATGGCCGAGCTGGGCGGCACCAGCAGCGCCTACCTGGCCAGCAATGCTGCCGCGCTGACCGATGCCTTCCGCAACATCAGTATCGACATCATCTCGCGCACTGCGGCGGCGTCGTCGGTGTCGCTGAACTCGGGCTCGCTGAGCAACGGCACCAAGGTGTTCCAGGGCCGCTTCAGCAGCGCCGACTGGGCCGGCCAGCTGCTGGCCTTTCCGGTGGGCTCCACCGGCGACCCCGGCAACACCGCCGACTGGGACGCGGCCCAGCGCCTGAACCAGCAGCACTGGAGCACCGGCCGGCAGATCCTCACCTACAAGCCCTCGGCGGCGCTGGGCAGCCGCGGCGTGCCCTTGCGCTGGCCGGCCAACCCCGCCGCGCCGGCGGCCGGCGAGATCGACGCCGGTCTGGTGGCCGCATTGAACCGGAACGGCAGCGGCACGGTCGATAACTTCGGAGCGCAGCGGCTGGAATTCCTGCGTGGCAACACGGCGCGCGAGGAGCGCAACTGCAGCAGCTGCAGTGCGCCGGTGTTCCGCAACCGGGCGGTGTCGGTGCTGGGCGACATCGTCAACTCGGCGCCGGTGTACGTGGGCGGGCCGACCGGCGAGTACCGCGACACCATGGAATCGACCCGCTATTCCACCTATGCCGCCGGCCGTACGGGCCAGGCGCCGGCCATCTTCGTCGGCGCCAATGACGGCATGCTGCACGCCTTCGACGCCAGCAGCGGCAACGAGTTGTTCGCCTACGTGCCCTGGGCGGTGCGCAACCGGCTGTCCGCGCTGACCACCAACCCGTATGTGCACCTGTTCACCGTGGACGGCTCGCCGTCGGTGGGAGACGTGCACCTGGGCGGCGGCTGGAAGACGATGCTGGTGGCCGGCATGAACGCCGGCGCGCCCGGCCTGTATGCGCTGGACATCACCAGCCCCGCCAACTTCACCGAAGCCCGCGCCGGCCAGGTGGTGCGCTGGGAGATCGGCAGCGAGGATGCCGACGTGGGCCACATCTTCGGCCGCCCGATCCTGACCAAGATGCGCGACGGCCGCTGGCGCGCCATCGTCGGCAACGGCTACAACAGCAGCAACGGCCGTGCCGTGTTGTTGCTGGTGGACCTGGAGAGCGGCGCCATCAGCCGCATCGACACCAATTCCGGCAGCAACGCGGCACCCAACGGCCTGTCGGCGGTGACGGTGGTCTCCAGCAATGACAACGGCGTGGCCGACATGGTCTATGCCGGCGACCTGGCGGGCAACCTGTGGGCCTTCGACGTCAGCAGCACCAGCCCCGCCGCCTGGAAGGTGGCCTATGGCACCTCGGCCACGCCCAGGCCCTTGTTCACGGCCCCCAGCGGCCAGGCCATCACCGCCCGGCCCGATGTCACCCGCCACCCCAAGGGTGGCTACATGGTCACGGTGGGCAGCGGGCGCTATGTGGACGTCGGCGACAACGCCGCCGGCAGCACGCAGGCGATGTACGGCATCTGGGACAACGGCAGCGAGGTGGCCCTGGCCGACCTGCAGCTGCAGAGCGTGGTGCGCACCGCCACGGCCGCCAACGGCAAGACCTATCGGCTCAGCACCTTTGCCGTGGGCAAGCCGGCCGATGTGCTGCTGGCGGGCGACAACATGCTCAGCCTCACCGACTACCAGGCCGGCAAGAAGGGCTGGCGCCTGTCGCTGCCCACCAGCGGCGAGCGGGTGGTGACCGAGGCCACGGTGCGCAACGGCCGGCTGGTCATCTCCACGCTGATCCCCAGCACGGCCGTCTGCTCGTTCGGCGGCGACGGCTGGATCATGGAGGTGGACGTGTTCACCGGCAACCGCGCTGCGGCGCTGGACCTCAACGACGACAACCTGGTCAACAACGCCGACTACATCGACGGCAGCGTGCCGTCGGGCGTGCGGGTGGGTGCCGTGCCGTCGGCCGCGACGATCGTGCGCAAGCCGCCGCCGCCGCCCGGCAGCCCGGCCGTGCCCTGCGCCGAGTACAAGCTGATCAACACATCCGAAGGCACGATCGTGCGCGTGGGCGGCTCCTGCGGCCGCGTGCCGTCGCGCCGGGCGTCCTGGGAGCAACTGCAATGACGCACGCACATCCTGCCGCACGGGCCGCCGGCCCACTGCCGATCGCACGGGCGGCACTGGTCGCGCTGGCTGCACTGGTTGCGCTGGCTGCGCTGCCAGGCACCGCCGGTGCGGTGGCCGTGGCCGGCCCCGGTGGCACCGCCGAGCAGGGCCGCCGCCTGGTGGAGGCCACACCCGCTGCCGGCGCCTCGGCGGCCACGCTCGACCTGGTGGCCGCCCGCCTGGAGGCGGTGGACCTGGCGGGCGGCAGCGTCACCGTGCGCGGCCAGCGGGTACCGCTGCATGCCGAGCAACTGCGCGTGCTGGGCAGCGGCGGCCAGGTGCTGGGCCCGCGCAGCCTGCGTGCCGGCCAGCCGGTGCGCCTGGCGCTCGAGCCGGCGCTGCCCGCTGCCGCCGCATCGGCCGCTGCCCCCGCGCCCGCCCGGCGCATCGTGCTGATCTACATCGACGGACGACCATGAACCGCTTGCGCAACCGTGGCTTCACGCTGGTGGAGATGATGATCGCCCTGGTAGTGGTCGGTCTGCTCTCGGCGCTGGCCTACCCCAGCTACCAGCAGCAGGTGGCCAAGGGCCGCCGCACCGACGCCAAGCAATCCCTGCTGGAGCTGTCGCTGCGGATGGAGCGCTTATACACCGAGCGCGGCACTTACGCGGG
>JBBRVT010000239.1:0-7231 GCA_038246615.1 Burkholderiales bacterium | reverse complement strand
TTGATCAGCACCTGGCGCAGGCGGGTGCGGTCGGCCCAGGCCTGCACGCCGTCGCCTTCACAGGCCAGGTGCAGGTCGTGCCGGCTGGCGGCGGCCTGCACCATGGCCAGGGCGTCGTCGGCCAGCGGGCGCAGGTCCAGCATCTGCGGCGCCAGCGGCAGGCGGCCGGCCTCGATGCTGGTGAGGTCGAGCAGGTCGTCGATCATCGCCAGCAGATGCTCGCCGGACTGACGGATCAGCGCCAGCCGGCGCTGCTGGCCGGCGGCCAGCGGTGCGTCCCGGTCCAGCGCCATCAGCTGGGCGAAACCCAGTACCGCATTCAGCGGTGTGCGCAGCTCGTGGCTCATGCGCGACAGGAACTCGTTCTTGGCCAGGTTGGCCGCCTCGGCCACACGCTGGCGGTGGTCGGCGCGGGCCAGCGCCTGCCACTCGGTCAGGTCTTCGAAATAGCCGTGCCACAGCACCTGGCCGTCGGGCCCGCGCTGGGGCGTGGCGCTGCCGCGGATCCAGCGCAGCGCACCGTCGGGCCGCCGCACCTGGAACTCCTGCACCCAGGGCGTCAGCGTCGCGCCCGAGGCGTCGATGCCGGCCATCACCGCCTCGCGCTGCGACAGCTCGACCCGGCGCAGCAGCCGGCTGGCATCGGTCGCGAGTTCATCCGGCTGCACACCGAACAGCACCTGGCTGCGCGCGCTGATGTAGGGAAAGCGGCCGTGGCCACCGTCGTCGCGCTGGAACTGGAACAGCGCGCCGGGCACATGCGCCGCGATCTTGCCCAGCCGCTCGGTGGCGGCGCTGGCGGCGGCTTCGGCAAGACGCCGGCCGGTGATGTCGGCCTGCACGCCCACCATGCGCAGCGGCGTGCCGTCGGTGGCCCATTCGACAATGCGCCCCCGCTCCTGCAGCCAGCGCCAGCTGCCATCGGCCGCCCGGGCGCGGTAGATGTGTTCGTAGTCGTCGGCCTCGCCGGCGGCATGGCGCAGATAGGCCTGGTGGTTGGCATCCAGGTCATCGGGGTGGATCAGCGCATCCCAGTCGTGCTGGGTGCGGCGGCCGGGTCCACGCGGGTAGCCCAGCTGCGCGAAGCCTTCGTCGATGTCACCCAGCTGGTCGCTGGCGATGTGCCATTCCCACACGAAGGTGCCGGCGCCACGCAGCGCGGCCCGCACCAGCGCGCCGCCGCTGGCGACCTCGGGCCCGGCCGTGGCCTGCATGCTGGTTTGGCTGCGTTGCAGCAGGGCGGCCAGGGTGTCGGTGACCACCCGCAGTGCGGCGGCTGCCGGTGCAGCCGCCAGATCGTCACCAGGGTGCAGGCACAAGCGCCCCAGCGGCGTACCCAGGCGCTGCAGCGGCAGGTGCAGCGCACCGTCGCCGGCATGGCCGGGGTGGTCACAAGCAGTGCTGTCCAGCCACACCCGGCGGCCGCAGGCATCGGCCAGATCGGCCAGCAGTGCCGACAGCGCCTGGGCGGGGTCGGCACGGTCCAGCTGGGCCAGCAGCGCGGCATGCGCCAGCGCCAGCAGCCGGTCAGGCGGTGGCAGCGCGGCAGCGGGCGACATGGGCGCGTGCCGTCAGGGCAGCGCGGTCAGTGGGCGTGCAGCTGTTCGCCAGCCTTCAGCCGGTAGACCGTGCCGCAGTAGGGGCACTTGCCCTCGCCGGTGGTCGCAACGTCGATGAACACCTTGGGGTGGGCGCTCCACAGGGCCATCTTCGGATTGGGGCACGCCACCACGCCGGGGCCCAGCAGATCCTGGGCAGTCACTTCGATCGCGGCGGTGGCCCTGGTCACGGCATCACACCTTGCTGAGCCATTCGGCGTACTTCGGGTTGCGGCCGTTGACGATGTCGAAGAAGGCCGCCTGGATCTTCTCGGTGATCGGCCCGCGCGACCCCTGGCCGAGCTCGATGCGGTCGAGCTCGCGGATCGGTGTGACCTCGGCCGCCGTGCCGGTGAAGAAGGCCTCGTCGCAGATGTAGACCTCGTCGCGGGTGATGCGCTTTTCCTTCAGCGTCAGGCCCAGGTCCTGGCAGATGCTGAAGATGGTGTCGCGGGTGATGCCGTTGAGCGCGCCAGCCGACTGGTCCGGCGTGTAGACCACGCCCTTCTTGATGACGAACAGGTTCTCGCCCGCGCCTTCGCTGACGAATCCCGACGGGTCCAGCAACAAGGCCTCGTCGTAGCCGTCGTCGGTGGCTTCCATGTTGGCCAGGATGCTGTTGGTGTAGTTGCTCACCGCCTTGGCCTGCGTCATCGTGATGTTGACGTGGTGGCGCATGTAGCTGCTGGTCTTGACGCGAATGCCGCGCTGCAGGCCTTCCTCGCCCAGGTAGGCGCCCCAGGGCCAGGCGGCGACCATCAGGTGGATGGTGTTGCCCTTGGGGCTGACGCCAAGCTTCTCGTCGCCGATCCACACCAGCGGACGCAGGTAGCAGCTCTCCAGCTTGTTCTCGCGCACCACATCGAGCTGCGCCTGCCGCACCTGCTCGGGCGTGAAGGGGATCTTCATGCGCAGGATCTTGGCGCTGTTGAACAGCCGCTCGGTGTGCTCCTGCAGGCGAAAGATGGCGGTGCCCTGGGCGGTGTTGTAGGCCCGCACGCCCTCGAACGCACCGCAGCCGTAGTGCAGGGTGTGGCTGAGCACATGGATCTTGGCGTCGCGCCAGTCGACCATCTGCCCGTCCATCCAGATTTTGCCGTCGCGGTCGGACATGGACATCGGGGTTCCTCGGTGCGTGTGCGGATGAAAGCGGCGGATTCTAGCGGGCAGGGCCCGGTGCGGCACCGGGGTCGGCAGGCCGCGCCAGCGCCCAGCGCACGCAACGGCCCTTCACCAGCGCCAGCGTGACCGACGCCCCCGAGGCATCGGTCCAGCGGAAGGTTTCCGGGTCGTCGGCCAGCTTCTCGCCCAGGCTGCGGGTCAGCAGGATGATGTCCATCAGGCGCATGCCGGTCTTCAGCCGGGCCTGCAGCATCACCGCGCTCGCCACGTGGCCCACCGGCGCGCCACCGGCGGTGCGCATCGCCCGCAATGCGCGGGTGAATTGCAGCAGCAGCCAGAAGACGATGCCCGACACCGCCAGCAGCACACCCATCCAGCCCCATTGCAAATAGCCCAGCGCCACTGCGGCCACCGCCAGCGCCCAACCCAGTCTCGCGTCCATGCCCGCCCTGCCTGTGTGTCACCCGATGCCGGGCTAGAGCCCGCGCACCACCTCGATCGCTTCTTCGATGCGCTCGACCGCATGCACCGTGAGGCCGTCGATCGGCTTCTTCGGCGCATTGGCGCGCGGCACCAGCGCGATGCTGAACCCCAGCTTGGCGGCCTCTTTCAGCCGCTCCTGCCCACGCGGGGCGGGCCGCACCTCACCCGCCAGCCCGACCTCGCCAAAGGCGAAGAAGCCGCTCGGCAGGGCCTTGCCGCGCAGGCTGCCCTGGATGGCCAGCAGCACCGCCAGGTCGGCCGCCGGCTCGGAGATGCGCACGCCGCCCACCGCGTTGACGAACACGTCCTGGTCGCCGCACTGCACGCCGGCATGGCGGTGCAGCACCGCCAGCAGCATCGCCAGGCGGTCACGCTCCAGGCCCACGCTCAGCCGCCGCGGGCTGGGCCCGCCACTGTCGACCAGGGCCTGGATCTCCACCAGCAGCGGGCGTGTGCCCTCCAGCGTCACCAGCACGCAGCTGCCCGGCACCGGCGCGCCGTGGGTGGACAGGAAGATCGCGCTGGGGTTGCTGACGCCCTTCAGCCCGCGCTCGGTCATCGCGAAAACGCCGATCTCGTTGACCGCGCCGAAGCGGTTCTTGATCGCCCGCACCAGCCGGAAGCTGCTGTGGGTGTCGCCCTCGAAGTACAGCACCGTGTCGACGATGTGCTCCAGCACACGCGGGCCGGCCAGCGCGCCTTCCTTCGTCACATGGCCCACCAGCACGATGGCGCAGCCGCTGGCCTTGGCGGTGCGGGTGAGCTGGGCAGCGCATTCGCGCACCTGGGCCACGCTGCCGGGCGCGCTGGTGAGCTGGTCGGAATACACCGTCTGGATCGAGTCGATGACGCAGAAGGCCGGCTGCTCGGCCGCCAGCGCGGCCTGGATCTTCTCCAGCTGGATCTCGGCCAGCACCCGCAGCTGCGTGCCGGCCAGGCCCAGGCGGCGGGCGCGCAGCGCCACCTGGGCAGCGCTTTCTTCGCCGGTGACATACAGCACCTTGACCTGGCTGCTCAGCGTCTCGGCCGCCTGCAGCAGCAACGTGCTCTTGCCGATGCCGGGGTCGCCGCCGATCAGCACCACGCCGCCCTCGACGATGCCGCCACCCAGCACCCGGTCGAGCTCGGGCTGGCCAGTGGGCGTGCGGTCGACATCGGCCGCATCGATGTCCGACAGCGTGGTGACCGGCTGCGCCCGGGCCATGCTCTGGTAGCGGTGGCGCGCGGCGCCGCTGGCCTCGGCGACGGTCTCCTCCAGCGTGTTCCATTCGCCGCAGCCCGGGCACTTGCCCAGCCACTTGGCGTTGCTGGTGCCGCAGGCGTTGCAGGTGTACTGGGTCTTGTCCTTGGCCATGGCGTGGATTGTGGCGGGCACGGCGCCGGGGCCCGGTTCAGGCCAGCCGCACCGGCACCCGCAGCGCCAGCGCGCACATCAGCTCGTAGCCGATCGTGCCGGCTGCGGCGGCCACCTCGTCGATAGGCAGCACCGCGCCGTCCTGCGCCCCGTGCGGGCCGCGGCCCCACAGCGTGACCTCGCTGCCGATCTGCGCCGCCGGCACCGGCGTCAGGTCGACCGTGAGCATGTCCATCGACACCCGGCCCACGGTGCGGCAGCGCACGCCGTGCACCAGCACCGGCGTGCCGGTGGGGCACCCCCGCGGGTAGCCGTCGGCATAACCGCAGGCCACCACGCCGATGCGCATGGCCTGGCTGGCAGTGAAGCTGCTGCCGTAGCCCACGGTGTCGCCGGGCTGCAAGTCCTGCGTGCCGATCAGGCGGCTGCGCAGTGTCATGGCCGGCTGCAGCTGCCAGTGGGCACTGTCGTGCTGCGGAAAATCAGGCGCGCTGCCGTAGCACAGGATGCCCGCGCGCACCCAGTCGTTGGCCACACGGCTCGCCACGCCGCCCGGCCCCATGTGGCGCAGCACCGCCGCGCTGTTGCTGATGCTGCGCTCGCCCGGCAGATCCGCCGTGGCGGCCTGGAACGCGGCCACCTGGTGGGCAATGCCGCGCGGGCCGTCGGCGTCGCTGAAGTGCGTCATCAGCGAGATCTCGTCGACCTGCGGCAGCGCGTTCAACCGTTGCCAGGCCTGGCGGAAGGCCGCCGGCGTGAAGCCCAGGCGGTTCATGCCACTGTTCATCTTGAGGAACACCCGGTGCGGCGCATGCGTCTTGTGGCGCGCCAGCCAGTCGACCTGCGCCTCGCAGTGCACCGCATGCCACAGGTTCAGGCGCGAACACAGCTCCAGGTCGCGCGGCTCGAATGCGCCTTCGAGCAGCAGGATGGGGCCGCGCCAGTCCAGCGCGCGCAGCACTGAAGCCTCGGCCAGGTCGAGCAGGGCGAAGCCGTCGGCGCCGCGCAGGCCGGCAAAGGCCCGCGCGATGCCGTGGCCGTAGGCGTCGGCCTTGACCACCGCCCACAACCGGGCATCTGGCGCATGGACGCGGGCGCGGGCCAGGTTGTGGGCCAGGGCGTCGGTGTGAATCAGGGCTTCGATCGGGCGTGGCATGGCGGGCTCGGGCGGTGGCAGACAGGCGGGCGGGCAGGCAGCCGGTGCGAATCGGCCATGCCGGCAAGGGCGGCGGCCGCCGTCCGGCCAGCCTGGGGGTGCATGCTATAACCGCGCCGCGTCCGGGCATCGCCACCCGGGCGGCATGCATGGTGCCGTCAGCCTGGCCCCCTTGCGTCGTGATCGGAGACAAGGTGGGCCGCCCCCACCGCAGCACCGCGCAGCGGGCCGGAAAGCGGATGAAAAGAGGCTTCTACACCATCATGGCGGCGCAGTTCTTCAGCTCGTTGGCTGACAACGCGCTGCTGGTGGCTGCCATCGAATTGCTGAGGTCGTCGAACGCGCCGTCGTGGCAGGTGCCGGCGCTGGCGCCGATGTTCGCGCTGTTCTACGTGCTGCTGGCGCCCTTCGTCGGCGCCTTTGCCGACGCCGTGCCCAAGGGCCGGGTGATGTTCATCAGCAACAGCATCAAGGTGGTGGGCTGCCTGATGATGCTGTTCGGCAGCCACCCGCTGCTGGCCTATGCGGTGGTGGGGCTGGGCGCAGCGGCCTATTCGCCGGCCAAGTACGGCATCCTGACCGAGCTGCTGCCGCCGTCGCAGCTGGTCAAGGCCAACGGCTGGATCGAGGGCCTGACCATCGGCTCGATCATCATGGGCATCGTCGTCGGCGGGCAGCTGATCGGCCCGCGGCTGTCGGGCGTGCTGCTCGGCTTCGACTTCCCCGGCCTGGACACCGGCGTGGACACCCCGCCCGAGGCCGCGATCGCCACCATGGTGTTCGTCTACATCGTGGCGGCGGTGTTCAACCTCAACATTCCGCGCACCGAGGCGCCGCTGCGGCCGCTGGCGATGAACCCGGTCGAGCTGGTGCGTGACTTCGCCCAGTGCAACTCGCGCCTGTGGGCGGACAAGCTGGGCCAGATCTCGCTGGCCACCACCACCCTGCTGTGGGGCGTGTTCGGCAACCTGCGGGTGATCGTGTTCGCCTGGGCCGCCGCAGCGCTGGGCTACAGCACGATGCAGGCCTCCAACCTGGCGGGGGTGGTGATCGTGGGCTCGGTGATCGGCGCGGTCATCGCCTCGGTCACGCTCAAGCTCGACCGCGCGGTGGGCGTGCTGCCGCTGGGCATCGCGGTGGGCTTCCTGATGATCGGGCTGAACTTCCTCACCAACATCTGGGCGGCAGTGCCGTTCCTGATCGTCATGGGCGCGGTGTGCGGCTACCTGGTGGTGCCGATGAACGCGCTGCTGCAGCACCGCGGTCACAACCTGATGGGCGCGGGCCGGTCGATCGCGGTGCAGAACTTCAACGAGCAGGCCTGCATCCTGGCGCTGGGCGCGCTCTACACCGGCATGGTCAGGCTGGGGTTGTCGGCCTTCACGGCCATCGGTGTGCTGGGCACCAGCGTGGCGGTCTTCATGTGGCTGATCCGCCGCTGGCACCAGCGCAACTGCGTCGACCACCGCGACGAGGTTGAGCGCCTGCTCGCCATCGCCCGCACGGACAAGCATTGAC
>JBBRVT010000238.1:0-7232 GCA_038246615.1 Burkholderiales bacterium | reverse complement strand
GTGTGCCCGACGTGCTGCGCGGTGAGGAGACGCAAGTCTTCGGCGCACTGCAAGCGTTGGGCGCGGCGGCTGCGGGTGATCTCAGCCTGGTGCTGCCCGGCACCCACAGCAAGTGGGTGCAGGTGCGGGCCGGCCGCATCACCGGCTTTGCCACCCACATGACCGGCGAGTGCTACGCGCTGCTGCGCCAGCAGTCGATCCTGGCGCGCATGTTGCCGGCCGATGACGGTGAACTGGACGGTGCAGCCTTCGATGCCGGCGTGGCCCGCGCCTTCGATGCGGGCGGCCTGCTGCACCACCTGTTCTCGGTGCGCACGCTGGCCTTGTTCGACCAGGCTGGCGGCCCGGCGCTGGCCAGCCGGCTCTCCGGTCTGCTGATCGGCGAAGAGCTGCGCGCCCATGCACTGGCGCCCGGTGCTGCCGTGGTGGTGCTGGGCAGCGCGGCGCTGGCGCTGCGCTACCAGCGCGCCTTGGCGCTGCGCGGCCACGCGGTGCAGGTGCTGTCGGCCGACACCGGCTGGCTGGGCCTGCTGGCCATCGCCGGTGCGGCGGGGCTGTTGTCCGCCAAGGGGCAGGCTGGGGCAGCGCCGGCGGGCACACTGTCGGCATGACCGTGCCCGACCGATTCGACGACCCGCCCGCCAGCCCAGCCGACCGCCGCGCCCGGGCCCTGGCCACGCGGCTGCTGCAGCAGGCCGCCGGCGCCCGGCCAGACGCTGCTGCCCGCCTGCTGGCCGGCGCGCTGCAGCAGCTGCCGCTGGTGGCCATCCTGCGCGGCATCACCCCGGCCGACGCGCTGCCGGTGGGGCAGGCGCTGGTGGCGGCCGGCTGGTCGCTGATCGAGGTGCCCTTGAACAGCCCGCAGCCGCTGGACAGCATCGCCGCGCTGGCCGGCGCCTTCCCGCAGGCCCTGGTGGGCGCCGGCACGGTGCTCGATGCCGACCAGGTGCGCGCCGTGGCCGCCGCCGGTGGCCGGCTGGTGGTGGCGCCCAACACCGATGTGGAGGTGATCTTCGAGGCCCAGCGCCTGGGCCTGGTCTGCCTGCCCGGCGTGGCCACGCCCACCGAGGCCTTTGCCGCGCTGGCCGCCGGCGCCCAGGGGCTGAAGCTGTTCCCTGCCGAGATGCTGAGCCCGGCGGTGGTGAAGGCGCTGCGCGCGGTGCTGCCGCCGGGCACGCCCATGCTGCCGGTGGGCGGCATCACGCCGCAGAGCCTGGCCGGCTGGCGCGCGGCCGGTGCGGCCGGTGCCGGCATCGGCTCGGCGCTATACCAGCCCGGCATGACGCCGGCCCAGGTGGCCGCGCAGGCGCTGCGCTTCGCCCAGGCCTGGCAGGCTGCAGGGTGAGCGCGCGCGGGTCGGCGCCACCGGCGCCCGCCAGCGCCAGCATGCGCGCGCTGCTGCTCGGCACCATGGCGGTGTGGGGTGCCAACCTGGTGGTGGTGAAGCTGCTGGTCGGCGTGATGGAGCCGCTGCTGGTGTCGGTGCTGCGCATGGTGCTGGCCGCCGTGGCCGTGGCTGCGGTGGTGGCCTGGCGCCGCATGCCCTGGCCCCCGCTGTCGCGCCGGCAATGGCTGGCGCTGGGCGGTTGCGCATTTCTGATGGTCTACCTCAACCAGCTGTTCTTCACCAACGGCGTGGCCGGCACCGCTGCGGCCAATGCGGCGCTGATCATCGCGCTGAACCCGCTGGTCTCGTCGCTGCTGGCGGTGCTGCTGCTGGGCGACCGGCTGAGCCCGCAGCGCATCGCCGGCGTGGCGCTGGGCTTCGGCGGCGTGGCCGCCGTGGTGCTGCACCGCCCCGGCATGGCCCTGGGCGGCCCCGGGCTGGGCGACCTGCTGGTGCTGTGCTCGGTGGCGACCTGGGCGCTGGGCGGCGTGGTGGTGCAGCGCCTGGCGCGCGGCATCGATCCGCTGTTCATCAGCGCGGTGCTCAATGTCTTCGGCGCGGTGATGCTGTGCCTGCATCTGCTGCTGCGGCCCGCGCCGGCGGTCTATGACGCCAGCCGCTTCGGGCTGCAAACCGTGCTGCTGCTGCTGGTCTCCGGCCTGCTGGCCACCGCGCTGGGCGGCATCGTCTGGAACCGCGCGCTGATGGTGCTGGGCGTGGCCCGCACCGCGCTGTATTCCTACTGGGTGCCGATCTTCGGCGTGGCCTTTGCGGTGCTGCTGCTGGGCGAACCGCTGACCGTGTGGCACGGCGTGGGGCTGGTGGCCGTGCTGGCCGGCACCTGGCTGGGCACGCGAAGCCACTGACATCCGAAGCCACTGACGCCCGCCGTGGGCGTCCGGGTCGTCAACGCGGCCGGTTCAGGAAGGCCTGCATCTGGCGCTGCGGCTCGCCGGTGCGGAAGGCGCGGCCGAACTCGGCCACGCTGTCGGCAATGGCGTCGTCCAGCGGCTGGCGCTCCCAGGCGCGCAGCAAGGCCTTCTGCTGGCGCAGCACCTGGGGGCCCAGGCTGGCGAGATGGCCTGCGGTGGCCTGCACGGCGGCGTCCAGTGCGTCCAGCGCATGCAGCTGGTGCAGCAGATCCAGCCGCAAGGCCTCGGCCGCGCCGATGGTCTCGCCGGTCAGCAGCATCCAGGTGGCAGCCGCCGGCCCGACCCGGCGTGGCAGCAGCGCTGCATGGATCACCGACGGGATGCCCACCTTCACCTCGGGCATGCCGTACTGCGAGCCCGTGCCGCCCAGCCGCAGGTCGCAGGCGAGTGCCACTTCGAGCCCGCCGCCCAGGCACCAGCCGGCCAGGCGGGCGATCACCGGCACCGGGAACAGCCGCACCGCCTCGCACAGGTCTTTCAGCCGGGTGATGAAGGCCGGCGCGGTGTCGGGTGTCAGCGCGGCCATCTCCTGGATGTCGGCCCCGCCGATGAAGGCGCGGTCGTCCTGCCCGCGCAGCACCAGCACCCGCAGCCGCGGGTCGTCGCGCAGCTGGTGCAGGGCGGCCGTCAATGCGGTGATCTCGGGCGTGCCGATGATGTTGAGCGCCTTGCGGCCCTGGATGGTGAGCGTGGCGACGCCCTGCGAATCGACGGTGGCCTGGGGGGATGGGTGCACGCTCATTCCTTGTAGTAGACGATCTGGTGCGTGCTGCACAGCAGGTGGCCCTGGGCGTTCCACAGCAGGCCGGTCTGGTCGAAGAAGCCGTTGCGGAAGGTCTGGGCCCGCGCCTCGGCCAGCAGGTGGCCGCTGCCGCAGCCGGCCAGCTGGGCGCTGTCGGCATGGAAGTACACCGTCATCGACACCGTGCCCACCGGCACCCGGGTGGCGCGCTTGAGCCACACCCGCGGGAAGAACACATCGGCCATCGCGGTGAGCGATGCGAAGTCCAGCGGCCGCGGCGGGTCGTCGCGCAGCCACCAGCGGCTCAGGCTGTCGGCGGCGGCCTGGCCTTCCCAGCGCTGCGGGATGTCGCCCTCGATGGCACGCACCTCGTAGCGCGCCAGCCAGGCCACCAGGTTGTCGGGCCGCGCTGAGCGCGGCAGCCCGCCGGGCGCCGGCACGGCGGGCATCGGCGCGTCGCTGGCGCTCCAGGTGGGGCGGCGGGCGGCGGTCACCACGGTGGCGGTGGTGCTCACCTGCTCGGTGCCGTCGGCACCGGTCTGCACCAGCTCCACCCACCAGTGCTGGGTGCTGCGGTTGGTGCGTGCCGGCCGCGCCCGGGCAGTGACAGGGCCTTCGGCCACCGGCCCGGCGAAGTTGACGGTCAGCGAGATCGGTTCACCCAGCAGCTGGGGGTGCTGCAGCACCGCGTTCAGCGTGACGGCGGCGGTGATGCCGCCGAACGGGCCGATCATGTTCCAGTAGGCCGGGCTGGTGTGGCCGGTGAAGTCATGGCCGCCCTGGTGCTGCAGGGCGAGGGCGGTGTCGAAGGGGTGGGTGGACATGGCGCGCAGTGTGCCGACGGCGCCGGCCTGCGGCTGTCCGGCATGGGACGGCGGCCGCAGCCGTCAATCCCAGGCCCGGCGCAGCGAAAAAAGTGTGCTGGCCAGCAGCGGCGGCATGGAGGCGGGCAGCGCTTCGGGCGCGGCTGCTCCGTCGGTCACCCGTTCGCACAGCGCTGCCACCGCCGGCGGCATGAAACGGCTCAGCCCGCCGTACAGATGCCGGTCGCCATGCCGGTGCTGCTGGCTGACATGGAAACGCAGCGGCACCATCAGCGCCAGGTGGTGGCGTGCGCGGGTCATCGCCACGTAGAGCAGCCGGCGCTCCTCGGCCACTGCGGCGGCGCTGCCGGTGGCCATGTCGGCGGGCATGCAGCCGTCGACGACGTTGAGCACCGTCACCGCGTCCCATTCCTGGCCCTTGGCAGCGTGGATGGTCGACAGGATCAGGTAATCCTCGTCCTGGTGCGGCACGCCGGCTTCGTCGCTGGTGGCCTCGGGCGGGTCGAGCGTCAGCTCGGTCAGAAAGCGCTCGCGGCTGGGTTGCAATGCGGCCAGTCGCTGCAGCTGGTCGAGGTCGAGCTGGCGCAGCGCGGCGCTGTCACCGTGCAGGCGCTGCAGGTGCGGCGTGTACCAGGCGCGCACGGCTTCCAGTTCCTGCGGCCAGGGCGACTGGCCCGACTGCAGCTGCTGCACCAGTGCGGCCAGCGCCGGCCATTCGGCCCGGGCCGCCGCTGGCGGGCTGTGGGCGGCCAGGGCCGCACGCGGATCATCGGCTGCAGCCAGCGCATCGACCAGCGCGCGTGCGCCACGCGGCCCCAGGCCCGGCACCAGCTGCGCGGCGCGCCAGGCGGCCAGCATGCAGCGCGGGTTCTGTCCCCAGCGCAGCAGGGCCAGCAGGTCCTTGATGTGCGCCGCTTCCAGAAACTTCAGCCCGCCGAACTTGACGAACGGGATCTGCCGGCGCGCCAGCTCCAGCTCGAGCGCCGCGCTGTGGCTGCCGGTGCGGAACAGCACCGCCTGCTGCTTCAGCAGCACGCCTTCCTCGCGCAGCGCAAGCACCCGGTCGGCGACGTGGCGTGCCTGGCCCAGCTCGTCGGCCACGGTCACCAGTTGCGGCCGCGGGCCGGCGGTGCGGGTGGTCCACAGCGTCTTGGCATGGCGCTCGTCGGCCTGGGCGATCACCGCATTGCTGGCGTCCAGGATCGGCTGGCTGCTGCGGTAGTTGCGCTCCAGCAGCACGGTGCGGGTGGCGGGGCCGAACTGCTGCGCAAAGCCCAGGATGTTGCCCACCTCGGCGGCGCGGAAGCGGTAGATGCTCTGCGCGTCGTCACCCACCACCGTCAACCCGCGGCCGCCGGGCTTCAACCGCTGCAGGATGGCGGCCTGCAGGCGGTTGGTGTCCTGGTATTCATCGACCAGCACCGCGTCGAAGCGCGCGCCGATGTGCGCCGCCAGCGCGTCGTCGCCCAGCAGCTGCAGCCAGGCCAGCAGCAGGTCGTCGTAGTCCAGCACCTGCTGCGCGGCCTTGGCGGCGGCGTAGGCGCGGAACAGCGCGCGCAACTCGGCCTGCCAGGCGCTGCACCAGGCGAAGTCGTCGGCCAGCACCTGGGCCAGCGGCGCCTGGCTGTTGAGCGTGCGGCTGCAGATCGCCAGGCAGGTGGCGGCCAGCGGAAAGCGCGTCTGCGTGGCCGCCAGCCCCAGCGCCTGGCGCTGCAGCGCCATCAGGTCCTGCGCGTCGCCGCGGTCGATGATGCTGAAGTGTGCCGGCAGGCCGGCGTGCGCGGCGTAGTCGCGCAGCAGCCGCGCGCCGACGGCGTGGAAGGTGCCGGCCCAGGGCAGCACCGGCGGCGCCTGGGTGGCGCGCAGCCCCAGCGCCTGGTGCAGCCGCCGGCCGGCGCGCTGGGCCATGGCCTGCGCCGCCCGGCGCGAGAAGGTCAGCAGCAGCAGCCGGTGTGGGTCGACACCGGCCAGCACCAGGGCGGCCACCCGTGCCGCCAGCGTGGCGGTCTTGCCGGTGCCGGCCCCTGCCAGCACCAGCAGCGGTGCGTCGCCATGCTGCACGGCGGCCAGTTGCTGCGGGTTCAGGTCGGCCAGCCAGGGCGGCGCGGTGCAGATCGGCAGGGCGGCCGGGGCGGCCATGTCAAGCCCTCGGAAGAAGGTGATTGGAGCGAAATGGGAGGGGGTCGGGCACTGCCCGTCGCGCCGAGAATACTGTATAAACCTTCAGGTCACGCGCCGTTTGCGGCGCATCAAGCACCGGCCGCACCGCTGCCCCAACACTGGCGGGCCTGCCCGCAGGTCCTGCCCTGAAAGTCCTCCCGATGAACGACAACACCCCCACCCGCGCACCCGGCCGTACCCGCGCCGCCACCACCCAAACCGCTGCAGCCGCCGCCCCTCCCAGCCGCTCCAGCCTGCCGCCGCAAGTCATCAGCGCCGAGGTGCTGGCCGAGAAGTACGCCAAGGGCGACGAGGCCACCCTGGACGACGTGCGCCGGCGGGTGGCCCGCGCGCTGGCCGAGGCCGAGGCGCCCGGGCAGCGTGCCGCCTGGGAGGCCAAGTTCCTGGACGCCCAGCGGCGCGGCTTCGTGCCGGCCGGCCGCATCAATTCGGCTGCCGGCACGCCGCTGGCGGCCACGCTGATCAACTGCTTCGTGCAGCCGGTGGGTGACTCGATCTCGCAGCCCGAGGAAGGCTTTGCCGGCATCTACACCGCGCTGACCGAGGCGGCCGAAACCATGCGCCGCGGCGGTGGCGTCGGCTACGATTTTTCGCGCATCCGCCCGCATGGCGCCTGGGTGGCGCCCACGCAAAGCAGCGCCAGCGGCCCGGTCAGCTACATGCGGGTGTTCGACCGCAGCTGCGAGACGGTCGAATCCGCCGGCAGCCGGCGCGGCGCGCAGATGGCGGTGCTGCGCTGCGACCACCCCGATGTGCAGGCCTTCATCCGCGCCAAGGACGCAGGCGACCTGCGCAACTTCAACATCTCGGTCGGCATCACCGACGCCTTCATGCAGGCGGTGGTCGACGATGGCGACTTCGCGCTGGTGCACAAGGCCGAACCCGGCCCCACGCTGAAGGCGAGCGGTGCGCAGTTGCGCGGTGATGGCCTGTGGGTCTACCGCACGCTGCGCGCCCGCACGCTGTGGGACCAGATCATGCGCAGCACCTACGACCATGCCGAGCCGGGCGTGCTGTTCCTCGACCGCATCAACCAGGACAACAACCTGGGTTACTGCGAGACGATTGCGGCGACCAACCCCTGTGTCACGGCCGATACCTGGGTGATGACTGCCGACGGCGCGCGCCAGGTGGCACAACTGGTGGGCCAACCGTTTGTGGCCTTG
>JBBRVT010000237.1:0-7275 GCA_038246615.1 Burkholderiales bacterium | reverse complement strand
CTCACCGACCAGAACAATGTCGGGATCTTCACGCAGAGCGCCGCGCAGCGCCGAAGCAAACGAACGTGTATGCACACCGACTTCGCGGTGATTGATCAGACATCCTTTGCTCTCGTGAACGAACTCGATCGGGTCTTCCACCGTCAGCACATGGCCATACTCGTTCTCGTTCAGGTGGTTGACCATCGCCGCCAGCGTGGTGCTCTTGCCTGAGCCGGTGGGGCCGGTCACCAGCACCATGCCGCGCGGGCGCAGCGACAGGTCGGCGAAGATCTTGGGCGCATTGAGCTGGTCGAGCGAGAGGATCTTGCTGGGAATGGTGCGGAACACCGCGCCCGCGCCGCGGTTCTGGTTGAAGGCATTGACGCGAAAGCGCGCCAGGCCCTGGATCTCGAACGAGAAGTCGCATTCCAGCGTGTCTTCATACGCCTTGCGCTGGGCGTCGTTCATGATGTCGTAGACCATGTCGTGCACGGCCTTGTGGTCCAGCGCCTCGACATTGATGCGGCGCACGTCGCCGTTGACGCGGATCATCGGCGGCAGGCCGGCCGACAGGTGCAGGTCGGAGGCCTTGTTCTTGACCGAAAAGGCCAGCAGTTGGGTGATGTCCATGGAATTGGCGCGGCAAAGCGCTAGGCTGTCGGGATTATGACGAGCGTTATCGGCAATCTCCAACACGTCCACAGCCGCATTGCGCAGGCCTGTGCCGCCGCTGGCCGCAGCGTGGACAGCGTCACGCTGCTGGCGGTGAGCAAGACCTTCCCGGCCGATGCGGTGCGCGCCGCCTTCGACGCCGGTTGCCGCCAGTTCGGCGAAAACTACGTGCAGGAGGCGCTGGACAAGATCGCGGCGCTGGCCGACTTGCGTCAGCAAGTCACCTGGCACCTGATCGGCCCGCTGCAGAGCAACAAGACCCGGCCGGTGGCCGAGGCCTTCGACTGGGTCCACTCGGTGGACCGGCTGAAGATCGCCCAGCGCCTGAGCGAGCAGCGGCCGGACCACCTGCCACCGCTGCAGGTGTGCCTTCAGATCAACATCAGCGGTGAAGCCAGCAAGAGCGGGCTGCTGCCGGCCGACGCACCGGGCGTGGCCCGGGCGGTGGCAGCGCTGCCGCGGATGCGCCTGCGCGGGCTGATGGCCATCCCCGAACCCGCTGCCGACGCCGCTGCGCAGCGCCTGCCGCACCGGGCGCTGCGTGACCTGCTGGCCGCGCTGAACACCGACGGCCTGATGCTCGACACCCTGAGCATGGGCATGAGCGCCGACCTGGAAGCAGCGATTGCCGAAGGATCGACCGTGGTCCGTGTGGGCACGGCCTTGTTCGGCGGCCGCCCTTGAAGCATTTGTGACGCTTGTGTTGCTTCAGCAAAGCATCCGTGCGGCGCCGGCGGGCGCCCGCCAGGCGTCAGAACAGGCCCATTGCCGCAGCGCCGCCGTAGGCGAAGTAGGCCATGATGCCGATGCCCACGGCCGTCTCCACGCTGCGAATGCGGGCCGACGAGGCCGGGTTCCAGGCTGCAGACGGCGACCAGGCCGCTGCGCGGTACTGCACCAATGCCGGGGCCTGCAGGCTAGCCCGGACGATGGCGTCGGTGCTGGGGTGGCGAACCGGCGCCAGGGCCGGCGGGGCTGCTTCGATCGCAACATGAGACATTCAGAAATCCCCTTCAAGGTCGAGATGACGGATGAAAGAGAAGGCCCGTTGACGACACACCATGCTGGAGTGCTGCCGGTAACCCCGCTGGCCTGGCGCCTGCTGGCGCTGTAGCCCGGTGGCTTTGCGTCCCCGGCTTTCGCCGGGTTTGCCCTTCTCGTCGACAAGCCGATGTCGACGGACCGCACTCTAGCGAAGTGGGCCTGTTTCCGGGGCCTTGTCGGGCTGTGCCTCGGCGCGGACCGTGATGGGCGCCACGGCCGCCGCAGCCACCGACGCCGGCCCGCGCTACGCCTTCAGCCGGGTGGTGTGCCTGATCTCTTCCATCACCACACAGGTGCGGGTCTCGCGCACGCCGGGCAGGGTCCGGACCACCGTGCCGATGAACGCGCGGCAGGCGGCCATCACGCCGTGCACCGTGCGGTCGAGCAGGATCTCGACGAACACCAACAGCCCGGCGCCGAGCTTCAGCGGGTTGAGCCGGGCCTCGTGGCCCAGGATGAGGCCTTCGCGGGTGCGCCGCTTCACGCGCCCGAGTAGGGCGGTGGGCGACCGGTGCACCTCCTCGGCCAGCTTCAGCTTGCTGATGCGGCCGTCGGCCTGCAGCACCCGTAGGAAGCACGGGTCGACCTTGTCGAGCGGACGCGGGCCGTCCCTGCCGTCCATCGCTTCACCAGCGCTCAATCCAGCTTGACGCCGACCTTCTGGATGATGGCGCCCCAGCGTTTGCTGTCGGCGTCGACCACGCGCTTGAAGTCGTCGGCGCTGCCGCCCACCGGGGTCAGGCCCTGGGCATCGAGCGCGGCCTTCACCGCCGGGTCGCGCAGCACGGTGTTGACGTCGGCGTTGATCTTGCTGACCACCGCCGCCGGCGTGCCGGTGGCGGTGAACAGGCCGTTCCAGGCCAGGCTCTCCACCTGCGGGTAGCCGGCCTCGGCCAGCGTGGGCAGGTCTCTCAGGTTCTCCGGCCCGTCGCTGCGCCTGGCCGCGCTGGTGGCCAGCAGCCGCACCTTGTTGTTCCTGACATGCGGCAGCAGCGCCGGCGCCACCATGAAGGTGGCATCGGCCGTGCCCTGGGCCACCGCCATCGCCGCTGGCGGCGAGCCGTTGAAGGGCACATGGGTGGCGGCGAAGCCGGCCTCGTTCATCAGCAGCGCCATCGTCAGGTGGGCCGAGCTGCCCTGGCCCAGGCTGCTGTAGTTGGCGCCGCCGGCCTTGGCGCGGGCCCAGTCGACGAACTCCTTCACCGTCTTCACCGGCAGCTCGGCGTTGACGGCCAGCACATTGGGCTGCGACGTGGTCATCACCACCGGCACCAGGTCCTTGCCCGGGTTGTAGGGCATCTTGCTGTAGAGGTACGGCGCGAAGGCGATCGGGCCGTTGAAGCCGACCGCCAGGGTGTGGCCGTCGGGCACGGCCTTGGCCGCCACGTCCACGCCCAGCATGCCGCCGGCGCCGGGCTTGTTGTCCACCACCACCGGCTGGCCCCAGCGGTCTTTCAGCTTGTCGGCCAGCAGGCGGGCAATGATGTCCAGGCTGCTGCCGGCCGGCGCCGGCACCACCAGCTTCACCGGCTGGGTGGGCCAGGCCTGCGCGGTGGCGGGGCCGGCTGCCGCAAAGGCGGCCAGGGTGCAGGCGGTGGCGATCAGGTGGCGGCGTTGCATGGTGGCGGGCAGGCTGGTGGCGATACGGCTGATTCTCGCTGCTGCGCAGCGCAGCTCAGCGGCCTGGGCCGCCCGCCGACGCCGCCGCGCCGGCGGCCGCTGTGCCTTCGGCAAGCGCGGCTGATGCAGCGGCTGATGCAGCGGCTGATGCGGCGGCCGATGCAGCGGCGGCGGCGGCCTCGGCTGCGCCGGGCTCGTCCAGCCCGATGCCGGCCACCGCGCCGCCATCGGCCCACTCGGCATACACCCAGTCGTCGCCGCGCCAGGCCAGGCCATCGGGCGGCTCGGGGCGGGGCGCCACCGGCTGGCCCTTCAGCGCCTGCGCCATGTAGTCGATCCACACCGGCAGGGCCAGGCCGCCGCCGGATTCACGCGCGCCCAGGCTCTGCGGGTCGCCGTGGCCCAGCCACACCACTGCCACCAGGCCGCGGCTGCCGGCGCCGGCCTGGAAGCCGGCGAACCAGGCGTCCACCGCGTCGTTGGTGGTGCCGGTCTTGCCGTACAGGTCGTTGCGGCCCAGCTGCTGCTGCGCGCGCGCGGCGGTGCCCACGCGCGCCACGTCGTTCAGCAGGCTGTTGGTGACGAACACATTGCGCGCCGGCACCGCGCGGCGGGCTTCGTCCTGCGGGCCGGGCGGCGGTGCCTCGAACAGCAGCTTGCCCTGGGCGTCGGTGATGCGCTCGATGACCACCGGCACCACCGGCCAGCCGCCGTTGGCCAGCACGCCGTAGGCCTGGGCCAGGCGCAGCGGCGTGGCGCTGCCCGCGCCCAGGGCCAGCGCCAGGTTGTCGGGCTGCTCGGCCGCGGTGAAGCCGAAGCGCTCGCCCCAGCTGCGCACCCGCTGCACCCCCACCTGCTGCAGCACGCGGATGCTGGCCATGTTCTTCGACCGCGCCAGCGCCTGGCGCAGCGTGATCGGGCCGTCGAACTGGCCGTCGCTGTTCTGCGGCGCCCAGCCGTTGGCGGCGGTGTAGGGCGCATCGTTCACCAGGGTCGCCGGCATCACGCCGGCCTCCAGCGCGGCCGAGTACAGGAATGGCTTGTAGGCCGAGCCCGGCTGGCGCCGCGCCTGGGTGACATGGTTGAAGGGCTGGCGGCTGAAGTCGAAGCTGCCCACCAGGGCGCGCACCCGGCCGCTGCTGGCGTCCAGCGCCACCAGCGCGGCCTGCACCTCGGGCCACTGCGTCAGCTGCCAGGGCCCGGGCTCGCCCGCCTTGCCCGGCGCACCCTGCACCACCCGCAGCACCGCGCCGCGGCGGATCGCCAGGTCGGCCGGCGCACCGGGCGCGATGGCCGCCTCGGCCCCGCGCTGGGCCTGCGTGCCGACATCCACCCGTTCGCCGCTGGCCAGCTGCACCTGCAGCTGCTTGGGCGCGCTGCGCAGCACCACCGCCACGCGCAGATCGTCGTCGTCGCGGTAGTCCTTCAGCGCCAGCGCGGCGGCGGCCTCGGCGTCCTGCCTGCCGCCGGGCGCCAGGCGCTCCTGGCCCTCGGGGCCGCGCCAGGGCTGGCGGTCGTCGTAGGCCAGCACGCCGCGGCGCACCGCAGCCACCGCAGCCTGCTGGTCGGCCGCCAGCACGCTGGTGTAGACGCGCAGGCCCTGCGAATAGGCGGCGGTACCGAAGCGCTCCACCACCACGCGGCGCGCCATCTCGGCCACATGGTCGGCCCGCAGCAGCGGCTGGGCGGGGCCGCGCAGCTGCAGCACCTCGGCCCGGGCGACGGCCTGCTGGTCGGGCGTGATGGCGCCGGTGGCCACCATGCGCGCCAGCACGATGCGCTGGCGCCGGGTGGCGCGCTCCAGGTTGGTGACCGGGTTGGCGTAATGCGGGTTCTGCGGCAGGCCGGCGAGCATGGCTGCTTCGGCGACCGACAGCGCGTCCAGCGGCTTGCCGAAATAGGCCTGGGCGGCCGCCGCAAAGCCGTAGCTGCGCTGGCCCAGGTAGATCTGGTTCATGTACAGCTCCAGGATCTGCGGCTTGGACAGGCGCCGCTCGATCTCGAGAGCCAGCAGCACTTCCCTGATCTTGCGCTCAAGGGTGAAGCGCTGCGACAGGAAGAAGGTGCGCGCCACCTGCTGGGTGATGGTGGACGCGCCCTGGCGCAGCCCGCCGGTGAACTGCGCCAGCACCGCACGCGCCACGCCCACCAGGTCGAGCCCGCTGTGGTCGAAGAAGCGCGCGTCCTCCACCGCCAGCACCGCCTGCTGCATGCGCAGCGGCATCTTGTCGATCGGCACGAACTGGCGCCGCTCGGTGCCGAACTGGCCGATCTCCACGCCGTCGGCGGTGAACACCTGCAGCGGCTGGCGCGGCTGGTAACTGGTGACCGGCTCCAGCGACGGCAGCTGCGGCCCGAACCAGGCCACCACCGCCACCAGCAGCGCCACGGCGGCCATCGCCGTGCCGATGCCGGCGATCAGCAGGCCACGCCACAGGCGCTGGCGGGGGTGCGGGTGCGGGAGCAACGGGGCGTCGGGGAGGGGTGCGGGTGCGGGTGCGGGTGCGGACATGGACGGCTGGGCCGGCGGCCCGTGCGGGGTGGATTATCGGCAGGCACCAGCGCAGGCCATTCGGCCCAGGGCGCATCCGGCGGCCAGCCCGCCGCGCGGCCGCAACAGTGGTGTAGGGTGTGGCCCGCGATGCCGCCGCGCCTTCCGCCCCACCCCACCGCCCGCCGCACGGCGCAGCGGGCCGCCCATGCGGCAGCCGCCCTGGCCGTGCTGCTGCTGGCGGCCTGCGCCAGTGCGCCGCCGCAGCCGGCCGGCGGTGGCGACGCACCGGCACGGCTGCCGCCGGCCACGCGCCCGCTGCCGCCGGCCGACACCGGCGCCGACGGCCCCGAGGCCAACCCGCCGCCCGACCTGCAACTGGTGCCCGACGCCCAGCCGCGGGTGGAGCCGTTGCGCACGGGCGGGCCCAACAAGCCCTACGAGGTGCTGGGCCAGACCTATGTGCCGCTGCAGGGCGATGCGCCGCTGGTCGAACGCGGCCTGGCCAGCTGGTACGGCCGCAAGTTCCACGGCCGCAGCACTTCCAACGGCGAGACCTACAACATGTACGCGATGAGCGCCGCCCACAAGACCATGCCGCTGCCGAGTTTTGCCCGGGTGCGCAACCCGGCCAACGGCCGCGAGGTGGTGGTGCGGGTGAACGACCGCGGCCCGTTCCACCCCGGCCGGGTGGTCGACCTGAGCTACACCGCCGCGCTGAAGCTGGGCCTGCTGGGCGGTGTGGGTGCGGTGGAGGTGGAGCGCATCACCCACGAGGCGATCCGCAGCGGCGCCTGGCGCCCGGCCGCGCCGCCGGCCGATGCCGCACGGGCCCTGGCACCGGTGCTGCGTGCCGACCCGCTGCCCGGCCGCAGCCAGGCACCGCCGCCGCCCGGTCGGCTGGACGACCCGATCGGCGACCTGCTGCAGCGCACCGCCGCCGCTGCCCAGGCGGCCGAGGCGCGCCGCAACGTCAGCGCCGCGCCGCTGCCGCCGGAGACGGCGGCGCCGGCCCTGGCTGCCGCCCGGGCCGCGCCCGGCTTCTGGCTGCAGCTGGGCGCGTTTGCGCAGGGCGAGGGTGCGCTGGGCTTCCAGCGCCGCGTGGCCACCGAGGCGCCCTGGCTGGCGCCGCTGCTCACCGTCTTCAGCGAGCGCAGCCTGCACCGCCTGCAGGCCGGCCCGTATGCCAGCCGCGCCGAGGCCCTGGCCGCAGCGCAGCGCCTGCGCGACAGCTTGCAGCTGGTGCCGGCGGTGGTCGAGCGGCGCTGATCAGGCGGCGCTGATCAGGCAGCAGTGATCAGGCGGCAGTGATCGAGCCCGGCGAAGGCGACGTCGAAGCGCTCGATGGTGGGCTCGTGATGGGGCAAGGCCAGGCCGCACCCCCGGTTTCCTCGACCTCCTTGCGCGGCCTGACGCACAACGGCAGCTGTGGGCGCGTGCCTACAAGGTGCCTTCGTCGTCGCATG
>JBBRVT010000236.1:0-7298 GCA_038246615.1 Burkholderiales bacterium | reverse complement strand
GATCCGTCCTTGGTGCGGCTGCTCTGCACGAAGGCTTCGAAGATGCTGTCGAGCTCGGCCGGCGGGATGCCGGGGCCGTGGTCGCGCACGCTGATGTGGTGCTCGCCACCCGGCTGGGCCTGCCAGTCGATGCGGACGGCGCTGCCTTCAGGCGCGAAGCGGATGGCGTTGGCCAGCAGGTTGCGCAGCACCTGCTGCAGGCGGAATGCATCGCCCGACAGCCACAGTGCCGGCGCGCTGGCCGGCGGCAGCTGCAGCCGCAGGTGGCGGGCCTGCGCCAGGCCCTGCAACTCGTCGGCCACCGCACGCAGCGCCGGTGCGATGTCCTGCGGCTGGCGCTGGATCTCGCCCACCGGCGACTCCAGCCGCGACAGGTCGAGCAGGTTGTTCACCAGCTGCAGCATGCGCTGGCCGGCGCCGTGGATGCTGCTGAACATGTCCTGCAGCCGCGGCTGGCTGGCGCTGCGCATACCACCCAGCTCGGAGAAGCCCAGGATGGACTGCAGCGGCGTGCGCAGCTCGTGGCTGATGTTGGCCAGGAACTCGCTCTTGGCCGCATTGCTGCGTTCGGCCGCGTCCTTGGCCTCGATGGTGTGCTGCGCCGCCTCGCGGAACTCGGTCACGTCCATCAGGCAGGTGATCACGCCCGCCACTTGGCCGCTGGCATCGGCAAACGGCGTCACCCGCAGCATCACGTCGCGCGGCAGGCCGTCGCTGTCGAGGATCTGCTCCTCGTAGGCCACGGTCTGCATCGACGCGATCGCCATCTGTTCCTGCACCTCGTGCGGTGCGGCCAGCTGCGCCGGGTAGAGCCGGCCCAGGTTCTGGCCGATGGCCCGCTGGGCCGGGATGCCGGTCAAACCCTCCCAGGCCTGGTTGACGCGCAGGAAGCGGCCGCCTGCGTCCTTGACCACCATCGGGATCGGGCTCACCTGGAACAGCCGGTCGGTGAACGCGTCTTGCGCTGCCATGCTGCCGCGTGCGGCTTGCAGGTCGAGGCGCACCGCCTCGTGGCTGCGCAGGCTGCGCCATGCCATGAAGGTGACGGCGCCCAGCGCCAGCAGCAGCAGCAGCGTGCCGCCGGCCAGGTTCAGGCCGATGGCGCGCAGCTGCGCCTGCAGCACCGCCTCGGGTGTCTCCACCAGCACCACCAGCGGCAGGCGGCGCGCGGTGCGCCAGGCCATGAACATCGGCGCACCGTCCAGCCCGGTGCGCAGCCGCTGGCCATGCTCGCGCCCGGCGCGCAGGTCCTCGGCGAACAGCGGCAACGCCTTCAGCCAGGTGCCGGCCGCGAGCTGGCTGCCGGCCGACGGCACCAGCAGCTGGCCGCCGTAGGACAGCAGCGACGCCGCCAGCGGCGTGCCCTGCAGCAGCAGGTCGTACTGGTTGGCGAAGTAGTCCGGGTTGATCGTCGCCACCAGCCAGCCGCTGTCGGCACCGGCCTGCAGTGGCAGCAGCAGCGGCAGCAGGCGCGCGCCTGGGTGGCTGGTCACCTCGGTGGTGGCCGGCAAGGCGGCCAGGTCGGCCAGGTCACGCCCCGGCAGCAGCGGCCCCAGGCCGCTGGTGGCCGGCGCCGGCAGCAGCCGGCTGCGTTGCAGCTGCAGGCCCACGTTGCCTGGCGATGAGCTCGCCACGACATGGCCCTGGGCATCGATCAGGCTGATGCTGCGCAGGAAGGGCAGCGCCTGGATCGCCTGCTGCAGCAGGGGCGACAGCTGGAACCCGTCACCCTGCAGGAGCTGCTGCTTGGCGGCCTGCAGCGCGGCGCCCAATGCCAGGTCTGCCGCGTTGAAGGTGCGGTTGGCATGGTCTTCCAGCACCCGGGCGTACAAGGCACCTTGCTCTTCGGTGTTCTCCCGTAACTCGCGCTGCTCGTAGCCCATGAAGCCCAGCGCCGTGCCCAGCACCAGCAGCGCCACCGCCAGGCTGGCACCCAGCAGCCCGCGGACGCCCAGCCAGGCCGGCAGGGCATTGCTGCTGGTGGCGCGGGCGCCGGTCACCATCGCTGTACCGGCCGGGTGCTACTTGCGCACCACGATCTCGCCCAGGCCATGGCGCTTGGCAGCGGCCTCCAGCCGGCCGTCGCGCTTGATGGCGGCGACGAATTCATCCACCCGCTTCAGCCAGGCTTCGTCGCCCGGTTTCACCGCGTAGGCATAGGGCAGGGTGTGAAACGGCCTGGTGGGCGACACCAGGCGTGCCCAGTCGGCGTTGTCGAGCAGGCGGCGGCTGTACGGAAAGTCGGTCATGAACACGTCGACCCGGCCGGCCTCCAGCTCTTGCTCGCGGGTCTGCGGCGGCTTCACCACCACCATCTTGGCCTGCTTCAGCGCGGCGGCCATCACCGGCTCCATGAAGGTGCCGGCCTGCACCGCCACCTGCACGCCGGGCTTGTCGATGTCGTCGAAGGTCTTGATGCGGTGGCTGCGCGTGGTGACGCCGTAGATGTCGCTCTGCAGATAGGGCTGCGAGAACTTCAGCTTCTCGGCACGCGCCGGCAGCACCGCCACGGCGTGCATGGCAATGTCGCAGCGGTCGCCGGTGACATCGTCGATCAGCTTGGGGAAGGACGATTCCACATACTCCAGCTTCACCTTCATGTCCTTGGCCAGCTCGGCCGACAGCTCGATGTCGATGCCGCCGAGCTGCTGGGTGCGCGGGTTGCGCCAGGTGATGCCGTAGTAGTCGGGCCAGATGCAGACCTTCAGCGCACCGCTGGCCTGGATGCGGTCGAGCACCGCGCCGGCCTGGGCGGCCGGCGCCATGGCCAGCAGGCCCATGCCGGCCAGGCCAGCGGCGGTGGCCAGGGTGCGCAGGGCGCGGATCAGCGTGTGTGGCATGGCGGATGGGGCCACGCGGTGCGCGGCGCAGGTGGGTTGGTGCGGCGTCCAGTGTCGCACTCCGGCGCGCTGTCGCGGGGCACGCAGCACCCTTAAATGATAAAAACGAACGCTGGATGAGCGGCGTTTTCACAGGCCTTTTTTGCTGGCAAGCCGTGGCGGCTGGCTCACAACGCGGTGCGCAGCTTCCACAGCTCCGGGAACAGTTCCACGTCCAGCATGCGCTTGAGGTAGCCGGCGCCGCTGGTGCCGCCGGTGCCGGTCTTCATGCCGATGATGCGGGTGACGGTGGTCAGGTGGCGGAAGCGCCACAGCCGGAAGGCGTCTTCCAGGTCGGTGAGTTCCTCGCCCAGCTGATACAGGTCCCAATGGGTCTCGGGGGCGCGGTAGGCCACCAGCCAGGCTTGTTCGACGCCGTCGCTGGCGCTGTAGGGCAGGGTCCAGTCGCGCTGGGTGTGGCTGGCGGGCACGGCCAGCCCGCGGCGCGCCAGCAGCCGCAGCGCCTCGTCGTACAACGACGGCGCGCGCCAGGCGGCGTCCACCTCGGCCAGGCGCTGCGGGCTGTGGGCATGCGGTTGCAGCATGGCGGCGCTCTTGTTGCCCAGCATGAACTCGATGCAGCGGTACTGCCAGCTCTGGAAGCCGCTGGAGCGCGCCAGCCACGGCCGGATGGCGCTGTACTCGGGCGGCGTCATGGTGGCGAGCACGTCCCAGGCGTGCACCAGCTGCTCCAGGATGCGGCTGACCCGGGCCAGCATCTTGAATGCCGCGTGCAGCCGGTCGGCGGCGACGGCGGCGCTGGCGGCACGCAGCTCATGCAGCATCAGCTTCATCCACAGCTCGCTGGTCTGGTGCTGCACGATGAACAGCATCTCGTCATGCGCCGGCGACAGCGGGTGCTGGGCGCCGAGCACCGCGTCCAGGTGCAGATAGTCGCCGTAGCTCATGTCGGCGCTGAAGTCGAGCTGCGCGCCTTCGTGGCGGGGTGCGGCGCCACCGCTGAACGGGCAGCCCGGGGCGTCGTCGACACCGCCGGTCATGTGACCGCACCACGCTGGTTGAAGCGGGCTGCGCGCCATGCGCCGCTGTCCAGCACCTGGCGCAGCTGGTCCACCGCGTCCCACACATCGGCAAAGCGGGTGTAGAGCGGCGTGACGCCGAAGCGCAGGATGTCGGGCAGGCCGTCGGCAGGATCACCGGCGCGGAAATCACCGACCACGCGGCGCTCGATCAGCGCCTGCACCACTGCAAAGGCCGCGCCGGCCTGGCCGCCAGCGCTGTCGGGCGCAAAGGCCAGGCAGACCTGGCTGCCGCGGTCAGCATCTGCATCGGGCGACGCGAACTGCAACCCGTGTCCGCCGCAGCGCTGCTGCACCAGGTTGATGAACAGCCGGGTCAGCGCCAGTGATTTGGCGCGCAGCGCGGCCATGCCGCCCAGCGGCTGCGCGGCCAGCAGGGTGTCGACGCCGCATTCCAGCGCGGCCATCGCCAGCACCGGCGGTGTGCCGCACAAGTAGCGCTGGATGCCGGGCGCTGGCTGGTAGCCGGGCGTGAAGGCGAACGGTGCGGCATGGCCGAACCAGCCGGCCAGCGGCTGCCAGGCGCGGCTGGCGTGGGCCGGGTGCACCCAGCAGAAGGCCGGCGCGCCGGGGCCGCCGTTCAGGTACTTGTAGCCGCAGCCCACCGCGAAGTCGGCGCCATCGGCCGCCAGCGCCACCGGCAGCGCGCCGGCCGAATGCGCCAGGTCCCACACCGTCAAGGCGCCGGCGGCATGCGCGGCAGTGCTCAAGCGCGCCATGTCGTGCAGCAGGCCGGTGCGGTAGTTCACCTGGGTGAGCATCAGCACCGCCGTCTGCGGGCCCAGCGCGGCGGCGATGTGTTCGGGCCGGTCGACCAGGTGCAGGCTGCAGCCGTGCTGCCGCGCCAGGCTCTCGGCGATGTAGAGGTCGGTCGGGAAGTTGCTGCGCTCGCTGACGACCACGCTGCGCGCCGGGTCGGCGGCGCGCTGCAGCGCCAGCGCCGCCGACAGCACCTTGAACAGGTTGACGCTGGTCGAATCGGCCACCACCAGCTCGCCCGGGCCCGCGCCCACCAGCGGCGCGATCTTGTCGCCGATGCGCTGCGGCAGCGCCATCCAGCCGGCGCTGTTCCAGCTGCCGATCAGGCCTTCACCCCATTCCTGCGCCACCACGCCGGCCACGCGGGCGGCGGTGGCGCGTGGCAGCATGCCCAGCGAGTTGCCGTCCAGGTAGACCAGGCCGTCGGGGATGTGGAACAGCTGGCGCAGCGGGGCCAGGGCGTCGGCGGCGTCCATCGCCAGGGCGTGATCACGGGTGGTCATGGGCTTTGCTCAGGCCAGTTCGCGCAGCGCTGCGCCGTCATGCGAGTTCGCGCAAGACTGCGCGAACGGGCGACGCGTCGGCGGTCATCAGTTTCAGGGGCAGGGCGATCAGCTCGTAGTCGCCCTCGGGCACGTCGTCGAGCACCAGGTTCTCCAGCACCCGCAGGCCGCGCTGGCGGATCACCTGGTGGCTGGGCAGGGCCTTGCTGTCGGCGGGGTCGATGCTGGCGGTGTCGATGCCGATCAGCTGCACGCCGGCGTCGGCCAGGCGGGCGACGGTGTCGGGCGCGTAGGCGGCGAGTGCGTCGTCCCAGCCGGTGGGCTGGCGGGCGTAGGTGCGCACCAGCACCCGTGGCGGCAGGCCTTGCAGCGCATGCTCCAGGTGCTGCCAGGTGACCAGCGGCCCGCAGCCGATCGCGTGGATGACACGGCAGCGGCCGAGGAAGGGGGCCAGATCCAGCGCGCCCACCGCCGCGCCGTCGGCGCTGTAGTGAAGCGGCGCGTCGGCATGCGCGCCGGTGTGCGGGCTCAAAGTGAGCGTGGCCACGTTCACCGGGCAGCCGGGTGACAGCGTGGCAACCCAGTGCTGCTGGTACGGCGCATCGCCCGGAAACACCGGCGAGCCCGGCTGCACCGGCGGCGAGATGTCCCAGAGACGTGTCATACGGCCATCATAGGTGGCCGCGTTTTGGTTGACAACTAAACTAAAACGGTCGGTCCGGCGGTTGTTGTCAACGGTCGGCGTGGAAGAGGGGGTTCCAAGCTGCGTCTTGGCCGCGTTGGCCTGCTCGGCGGCGTGGCGCTCGACGCGTGCTGCCGCTGCGGCCCACCGAGCCGAGGCGTCCGACAGCGTGCCGCGGTGGCAGCGGCGGCCATTGGCGACGGCGTCGGGAATGAAGGCCGATGCCAGCGGCTGGCCGATCGGCGGCAGGCGCGCCGCCAGCGCGCCGAGCCGCGTGTCGACCACCGCAGTGACGCAATGCGCGGCATCGGTTTCCCAGCAGGCAGCGGACGACAGGGCCGTCAGGCTCCTGAACTTGTCCTCGCTGGCGTGCAATTGCGCATGGGCACGCTGGGTGTCGACGACGAGGCGCAGCACGCGGCGGCGAAGCGATTGGCGGACCAGGCCGCCGCTGCCTGCCTGGCGTGGAGCTGTTTGCGTGACCGCAGCCGATGGGACCCCCTGGAACACCAGAAAGCGAGAACCCCAGCCCAATCAACGGTCTGGGGTTCTCTTGAGACGGCCCGGGAAGGCCTGCAGTCACACTCACATGTGGTCGATCATCACCTGGCCGAAACCCGAGCACGACACCTGGGTGGCGCCTTCCATCAGGCGGGCGAAGTCGTAGGTGACCTTCTTGCTGGCGATGGAGCGCTCCATCGAAGCCAGGATCAGGTCGGCCGCAGCCGCCCAGCCCATGTGGCGCAGCATCATCTCGGCTGACAGGATCTCGCTGCCCGGGTTCACGTAATCCTTGCCGGCGTACTTGGGCGCGGTGCCGTGGGTGGCCTCGAAGCAGGCCACCGAGTCGCTCAGGTTGGCGCCTGGGGCGATGCCGATGCCGCCCACCTGCGCTGCCAGTGCGTCGCTGATGTAGTCGCCATTCAGGTTGAGGGTGGCGATCACCGAGTACTCGGCCGGGCGCAACAAGATCTGCTGCAGGAAGGCGTCGGCGATCGAGTCCTTGATGGTGATGGTCTTGCCGGTCTTCGGGTTCTTGAACTGGCACCACGGGCCGCCGTCGATCAGTTCGGCGCCGAACTCGCGCTGTGCCAGCGCGTAGCTCCAGTCACGGAAGCCACCCTCGGTGTACTTCATGATGTTGCCCTTGTGCACGATGGTGACGCTGGGCTTGTCGTTGTCCACCGCGTACTGGATGGCCTTGCGCACCAGGCGCTCAGTGCCTTCGATGGACACCGGCTTGATGCCGATGCCCGAGGTGTCGGGGAAACGGATCTTCCTGACGCCCATCTCCTCGATCAGGAACTTGATCAGCTTCTTGGCCTTGTCGCTCTGGGCCTCGTACTCGATGCCCGCATAGATGTCTTCGCTGTTCTCGCGGAAGATCACCATGTCGATCTTGTGCGGCTCCTTCACCGGGCTGGGTACGCCCTTG
>JBBRVT010000235.1:0-7350 GCA_038246615.1 Burkholderiales bacterium | reverse complement strand
CTCGCGTGGCGAACAGCGCGGCCCGCGCCAGGCGCGCGAGGGCTTCGCACCAGAAACCGAGGGCGGTGACCCAAGCTTGTTCTTCAGCCACCTGGCGGCGCACTGGAAGCGCCACTACGCCGGCTGGACGGCCTGGCTGCTGAGCCCCGACATGAAGCTGCCGCAGGCACTGCGGCTGAAGGAAGCGCGGCGCGTGCCGCTGTGGAACGGGCCGATCGAATGCCGGCTGTTCCGCTTCGACCTGGTCGCCGGCTCGGCCCGGGCTGCGCCGCCAGCCGGCTGAGCGACAGATGCGGACTGCGGCCATGCTGCTGCTGCGCCTGCTGGCCGCGCTGCTGGGCCTGGCCGCGCTGGCACTGGCGGCCTTGTGGTGGGGCCAGGAGCGGCTGATCTTCCAGCCCACGCCACTGCCGGCCGACCACCGCTTCGTCCTGGGCGACGACGTGAGCGAGCGCTGGATCGACGTGCCCGGTGCACGCCTGCATGCGCTGCACCTGCGCCGGCCGCAGCCCGACGGCCTGGTGTTCTACCTGCATGGCAATGCAGGCAACCTGGCCAGCTGGTTCGTCGACCTGGACTTCTGGCGCGGCATGAACGTCGATCTGTTCATGGTCGACTACCGCGGCTACGGCAAGAGCAGCGGCCACATCCGCAGCGAGGCCGGGTTGCTGGCCGATGTGCAGGCGGCCTGGCTGGCGGTGGCACCGGCCTATGCCGGCCGGCCGGTGGTGCTGGCCGGGCGCTCGCTGGGCACCGGGCTGGCGGCGCGGCTGGCGGCCACGCTGCCGGCGGCGCAACGCCCGGCGCTGCTGCTGGTGTCGCCCTTCCGCAGCCTGCAGGCCCTGGCAGCCGCGCACTACCCGCTGGTGCCCGATGCGCTGCTGCGCTATCCGCTGCGCACCGACCTGGCCTTTCAGGCGCTGGCTGCGGCGCCCGGCCCGCAGGCCCCTGTGGTGCTGCTGCACGGCGCCAACGACACGCTGATCCCACCAGCACACAGCAAGGCGCTGGCCGCGCTGGTGCCGGGTGCGCAGTGGCAATCGATCGCTGGCGCGGGCCATAACGACCTGCAGGACTTCCCGGTCTACATGGACGCGGTGCGCCAGGCCGTGCGCAGCGCAGTGGCGCCGCGCTGACGCCCAGGCGCAGCGCAGTGGCGCCGCGCTGAGGCCCGGGCGCTCTCAGGCCGGCACCGCCGTCCGCCGCAGCCGGGCCAGCCACAGCAGCGCCGCCGCCAGCAGCGCGATGGGCACGATGCTGCCCAGGTTCATCGCAGTCCAGCCGCCGGTGGTGACCAGCGCACCCGAGCTGAACGAGGTGATGGTCATGGTGGTGTAGACGCAGAAGTCCAGCGCCCCCTGCGCGCGGGTCTTCTCCTCGGGCGCGTAGGTCTCGGTCACCAGGGTGCTGCCGCCGATGAACAGGAAGTTCCAGCCCACGCCCAGCACCAGCAGCGCGCCCAGGAAGTGCATCACGTCGTTGCCGTGCAGCGCAAAGGCCACGCAGGCGATGTTCAGCAGCAGGCCGGTGGTCATGATCGGCAGCACGCCGAAGCGCTGGATCAGCTTGCCGGTGAAGAAGCTGGGCACGAACATGGCCAGCACATGCCACTCCAGCACCAGTGCGGCCGCGCTGAAGGGATGCAGGCACTGCGCCATGGCGATCGGCGTGGCAGCCATCAGCAGGTTCATCACGCCATAGCCGATGGCGCAGGCCGCCGCCGCGATGATGAACACCGGCTGGCGCACGATGACCCCGGTGGGCCGGCCCTGCAGCCCGGTGCTGCCCTGGCCCGGCAGCGTGGGGAAGGGGATGCGCGACATCACCGCCAGGCTGAGCGCGGCCACGCCCACCAGCGCCAGGTAGGCGCCGGCAAACGGCTGGCTCAGCACGTCGCGGCTCCAGCTGGCCAGGTTGGGGCCCACCACGGCACCCAGGATGCCGCCGGCCAGCACCCAGCTCATGGCGCGCTCCTTGAACTCGGGCTGCACCAGCTCCACCGACGCGAAGCGGTACAGCGAGCCGTTGGCGTTGTAGTAACCCGCCACCAGGGTGGCAGCGGTCAGCAGCCAGAAGTTGCGCGTGATCACCGCCCAGGCACACACGGCGGCGCTCGCCATGGCCACCAGCAGGCCCAGCTGGAAGGTGCGCTGGCGGCCCCAGCGGCGCTGGTGCCTGGCCACCAGGCCGGTGGCCAGCGCGCCGCCAGCCACGTAGGCGGTGATCGGCAGCGTGGCCATCCAGCCCACCGGGGCCAGCGCCAGGCCCACCAGGCCGTTGATGGCGATGAACACCACGTTGTTGGTCATCAGCAGGCCCTGGCACAGGGTGAGCAGCGCGAGGCGCAGGTTCATGCAGGGCTTTCCAGTGCGGCGATGACCGCCAGCGCCGCCAATGGCGCGGTGTCGGCGCGCAGCACGCGCGCGCCCAGGGTGGTGGGCAGAAAGCCCGCCGCAGCTGCGGCGTCGAGCTCGGCCGGCGACAGGCCGCCCTCGGGCCCGCTGAGCAGGCTGACCGGCCCGCCGCCGCCTGCGCCGGCCAGCCGCGTGCGCAGCGGCTGGGTGCCGTCGGCCAGGCTCAGCAGCAGGCGCAGGCCGCTGGCCGGCGGGCGGGCCAGCCAGCCGCGCAGCGGCTGCGGCGGATGCACCCGGGGCACGCGGTTGCGGCCGCTCTGCTCGCAGGCGGCGACGGCGATGGCCTGCCAGTGCGCGCTTCGGCGCTCGGCCCGCTCACCGGCCAGGCGCAGCACCGAGCGCTCGCACAACAGCGGCACGATAGCGGCTGCGCCCAGCTCGGTGGCTTTTTCAACCAAGGCGTCCATGCGCTCGTTGGCCGGCATGCCCAGGGCCAGCGTCACGGCGGTGTGCAGCTCACGCTCCTGCGGCAGATGGGCCAGCAGCCGGCACGTCACGTCCTTGCGGCCCATCGCCAGCACCTCGGCCTGCCACTGGCCGCCCAGGCCGTCGAACAGGGTGACCGCATCACCCGGCTGCAGCCGCAGCACCTGCACATGGCGGCTGGCGCCGGGCGGCAAGGTGCAATCGGTGCCGGCCAGCAGCGGGGTATCGACATGGATGCGGGGCGGCATGGGCCATGCAGTGTGCCTCAGCCCGGGTGGCCGCTTTGCAGACGCAGGTTCCCAGCGGCAGGTTCGCAGCGGCAGGTCCGCAGCCTCAGCCAGGCGCCAGCAGCACCTGGGCCAGGGCCACCCCGGCGTCGTCGCCGTCGGCGGCACGCACCTGCGCGACGAAGCGCTGCGCCAGGGCACGGATCTCGGCAGCGCCCTGGCAGCGCTCGACGTCGCGGATCAGCATGTAGCCCTTGATCAGGCCCAGCCGCGGCCTGGCCTCGGCGGTGATGCGGTCGCAAAGGGCCTGGTAGCTCTTGGTCTCCAGGGCCTGGGCCAGGCTCATGCGCGGTGCGCCGGCTGCTGCGGCCGCCGGGCCGTCTGCCGGCGCCACCAGGCCGGCGTCGATCAACGCGCGCAAGTCGGCCGCAGCGGCACCCTGCACCAGGCCCAGCCATGCCTCGCCGCTGCGGCTGGCGTCGATGGTCAACAGCAGGTTGCGCGCCGGGCGCGACAGCGGCAGCGCGCGGCGCTGGATCTCGGCCCGGCCGGCCTCGGTTCTCGCAAGGCAAGCGCCCAGCGCCGGCGCCTGGCCGTCGCTCATCGGTGCGCCTCGCGCAACTCACGCCGCAGGATCTTGCCCACCGTGGTCTTGGGCAGCTCGGTGCGGAACTCCACCAGCTTGGGCCGCTTGTAGCCGGTGAGGTTGGCCTCGCAGAAGGCCCGCACCGCAGCCTCGGTCAGCGCCGGGTCTTTCCTGACGATGACCACCTTCACCGCCTCGCCGGCCTTCTCGTCGGGGATGCCCAAGGCGGCGCACTCCAGCACGCCGGGCAGCTGGCTCAGCACGTCTTCGATCTCGTTGGGGTACACGTTGAAACCAGACACCAGGATCATGTCCTTCTTGCGGTCGACGATGCGGAAGTGGCCGCGCTCGTCCATGGTGCCGATGTCGCCGGTGCGAAAGAAGCCGTCGGCCGTCATCACCTTGGCGGTTTCGTCCGGGCGCTGCCAGTAGCCGGCCATCACCTGCGGGCCACGGATGGCGATCTCGCCGGGCTGGCCGGGCGCCACCTCATGGCCATCGTCGTCGAGCAGCGTCAGCTCGGTGCTGGGCATCGGCACGCCGATGGTGCCGGAATAGGCCGTGCTGTCCACCGGGTTGCAGGTGGCCGACGGGCTGGTCTCGCTCAGGCCGTAGCCCTCGCAGATCGGGCAGCCGGTCTTCTCCAGCCACAGCCGCGCCGTGCCCTGGGTGACGGCCATGCCGCCGCCCACGCTGATCTTCAGGTGGCTCCAGTCGACCTTGTCGACGTCCGGGTGGTTGGCCAGCGCGTTGAACAGCGTGCTGACCGCCGGAAAGCTGTGGAAGGGCTGCGCCGCCAGGTCCTTCAGCAGCGCCGGGATGTCGCGCGGGTTGGCGATCAGGATGTTGCAGCCGCCCATGCGCAGGCCCAGCATCATGTTCGAGTTGAAGCCGAAGATGTGGTGGACCGGCAGCGCGCAGACGGTGACGACCTGCTGGCCCGCCGGGATCTTCTTGAGCGCCGGCTGGTACCAGGCCTCGGCCTGCAGGATGTTGGCCACCAGGTTGCGGTGCAGCAGCACCGCGCCCTTGCTCACGCCGGTGGTGCCGCCGGTGTACTGCAGCAGGGCGATGTCGTCGGGGCCCACCGCCGCAGGTGCCAGCGTCATGCGCCGGCCGCGCGCCAGTGCATCCTTGAAGCGCATGCTGGCCACGCCGGCGGGCAGGTCGAACGGCGGCACCAGCTTCTTCACACTGCGCACCAGATGGTTCACCAGCGTGCCCTTGAGCGGGCCCAGCATGTCGCCCATGGCGGCCAGCAGCACGGTCTTGGTGGGAACCCGATCGATCACCTGGGCCAGTGTGGCCGCGAAGTTCTCCAGGATGACGATGGCCTTGGCGCCGGAGTCCTTCAGCTGGTGCTCCAGCTCGCGCGGGGTGTAGAGCGGGTTGACGTTGACCACCACCAGCCCGGCGCGCAGCACCGCAGCCACCGCCACCGGGTACTGCGGCAGGTTGGGCATCATGATGGCGACGCGGTCGCCACGCTGCAGGCCGGTGGACTGCAGCCAGGCGGCCAGCGCACGTGACGCATCGTCGATGGCGGCAAAGCTGAACGACGCACCCATGAACCTGTAGGCACTGCGGTCGCTGTGGGTGCGGAAGCTGTCGTCCAGCAGCGCCACCAAGGATGGATAGACATCGGTCTTGATCTCGGCAGGCACGCCGGCAGGGTATTGCTTCAGCCAGATCTTCTGCATCGAGCGGCTCCAGGGATGGGCCGGATTCTCCCCGAGCCATCGGGCCCGGCTCATCGGGACATTCGATAGCAGCCCCGTATCGATCAGCCCCTGGACGCGCATTTTGTCAGCTAGGTTTTCATGCCCTTCAGCCGCTGATCCAGGGGATACCCGGCCGCCGCCGATGCGGGCCGGCTTCCTAGAATGCGGCAGCTGTGTTTCGGCCATGACATCCGCATCCCACCTCCCGGCCCAGACTGCGGCCCTGCCCGTGACCCCACCAGCGGCGGGCCCAGGCTGGCGGCTGCGCCTGGCCGAACGGCATGCGGCCGACGTCGGCCCGCCAGTGCTCGCGGGCCACCTGGCATGAACCGCCCAGACGCCCATGTCTTCATCAGCTACCGGCGCGAGGACACCGCCGGCTATGCGCGCGCGCTGAACGACACGCTGGCGCAGCAGTTCGGTGCCGAGCGGGTGTTCATCGATGTCGACGACATCGGCGCCGGCCAGGCCTTCGACCAGCGCATCATCCAGGCCATGGCCCAGGCACGGGTGCTGCTGGTGCTGATCGGCCCGCGCTGGCTGGCGCCGCATGACGGCGGCCCGCCGCGCCTGCACCGGCCCGATGACCTGGTGCGGCAGGAGGTGGCCGCCGGGCTGGCCGGCGGGCTGCAAGTCATCCCGCTGCTGTTCGATGGTGCGGCGATGCCCACCGAAGCCCAGCTGCCCGGCCCGCTGCAGCCGCTGGCACGCCGCCAGGCCCTGGTGATGGATGCGCGCCGCTTTGCCGCCGACACCCAGCAGTTGCTGGCGGTGCTGCGGCCGGCGCTGGGCGAGGCGGACCAGGCCGCCACGCCGGCCACGCCAGCCACGCCAGCACGGGCGCCGAAACGACGGCCTGGACGACCGCTCGCCGCTGCTGCCTTGATCGCCGCCGTGCTGGCAGGTGCCGCCTGGTGGGCCCAGCGGGCCACCCCGCCCACCGCGACGCTGCCGGCAGCCAACCCGGCCGCCCACCCTGTCGCGGTAGCGGCACCACGCCCGGCGATCAACGGCCGCTGGCAGGCCGAGGTGGATTACGACTGGCCAGGCGCGCACTTCCGCGAGACGCTGGACCTGCAGGGCGAGGGCACGGCGCTGCAGGGCACGGCGTCGTTCCTGCGCGTGCCGCGCGGCATCGAAGAAGGGCTGGTGGACGGTGACGGCATCCGTTTTTCCACCCGCAGCACCGAGGTGCTGGGCAGCACCGGCGAGCGGGTGGTGACACACCGCTACCGCGGCCGGCTGGTGGGCGACACCCTGCAGCTGACCATGCAGACCGAAGGCGCGGCACAGCCGCACCGGCCGGTGGCGGTCACCGCGCGCCGCAGCGCGCCCTGACCGTCATTCCAGGCCGAGGCCCTCGTCCAGGCCGAGGTGCAGATTCATCGCCTGCACAGCGGCGCCGCTGGCGCCCTTGCCCAGGTTGTCCAGCCGGCTGAGCAGCAGCACCTGGTGCACGTTGGCAAAGACGAACAGCTCGGCGCGGTTGCTGTCGTTGCAGGCCTGCACATCGAAGAAGCCGGCCTCCAGCGTGGCCGGGTCGGCCAGCGGCTGCACCCGCACGAAGCGCTCACCGGCGTAGCACGCGGCCAGCACCTGTTGCACCTGCGCGGCGGTGGTGCCGGCGCGGAACTGGTCGAGCTGCAGGCCCACGCTGACCGCCAGGCCCTGGTAGAAGCCGGCCACCATCGGCAGGAACACCGGTGCGCGCGCCAGCCCGGTGTGGGCCACCATCTCCGGCAGGTGCTTGTGGGCCAGCCCCAGCGCGTAGGGCCGGGGCGACAGCAGCTTGGCATCACCGCCGGCCTCGTACTGGGCGATCATGGACTTGCCGCCGCCGGAATAGCCGGTGATCGAGGTGGCGCTCACGGCCGCGTCGGCCGGCAGCAGGCCGGCCTGCACCAGCGGGCGCAGCAGCAGCACGAAGGCGGTGGCATGGCAGCCCGGGTTGGCGATGCGCTTGCCGGCGCGGATGG
>JBBRVT010000234.1:0-7404 GCA_038246615.1 Burkholderiales bacterium | reverse complement strand
GCCGCGGCATGGGCCCGGCACTGGACATCGGCGCTTCTTCCGGCGCTTCTCCCGGCGCCTGTGTGCTGGCCGACCACCGCACCTGGTTGACCTTCAGGAACCGCGCCGACCTGGTGGTGCTGGTCGCAGGCGACATCCTGCTGTGCAACCAGTCCGGCGTGACCGCGCTCAACCGCGCCAGGCCCCCGCATTTAAAGCAGGCGTTGGCCCACGGTGTTGCAGCCTGGGTGGTGTCACCGGTCGGCCAGGCCAGCATCGCGGCCCGCAAGATCGGCGGCAAACGGCTGCTATTGCCCAGCGCAGGCCATTGCTGCCATGCCGGATCCCCTGAGAACGACGGCACCTGGGCACCGGCCCGGTCGCGATCCGGAGCGTTCGACTTCCACCACACCGGCCGCCCGGCCTGCATGAAGTTCGTGGCTTCTACGCCCAGCGCGGCGGCGGCTGATCCGGCGCGGGTGCGAGCCCCGCATGCGGCCAGCCCAACAGTTCGGCCAGCCGGGTGGCCACCCAGGTGGCCTCGGCCGGGCTGAAACCGGCGCCGTCGGCCGCCAGGCCGGCCTCGGTGCGCGCCAGGATCAGGTCTTCGCTCAGGCCCTGGTCATGCAGCCAGGCCTGGCTGCGCTCCACCAGCAACTGGGCCATGTCCTCGCACAGCTCGTAGCGGGCGCGGAAGTCCGCACGCGACAGTTGCAGCCGGCCGCGGGCGTCGCGGTGCACCGCCTCGAAGGACGGCGGGATGTGAATCTGGGATTCGTCGGACATGCGCGCTTGTAACCGATCCGGTGGTGCCGCCGCAGAATCGGCGAGGCCCGCCCCCTGACCGGCGCCGACCGGCTGCGCGCCCGCAGCGCCCACCGACCGAAGACATCTGGATGTCGCCAACCGAGATCAGCACCTGGGCTGCCAGCCAGTGGGCGGCACTGGGCTTCACGCCCCTGCATCTGGTGGTCTGCGCCGCTGGCGTGCTGGCGGTGGTCTTTGCGGCGGCCGGTGCGCCGGTGCGCACCATGCTGCCGCTGCGCTGGCTGGCGGTCGGCAGCAACCTGGGCTCTCTGGTTCCCACCTGATCAGCCTGGAGGCGGCCCGGCTGATGGACGATCAGCCTGGAGGCGCCAGTGAGGAAACGCCGGGCCGCTCCCCGGTTTCCTCATTCCCCCTCGGGGGGCCTGGCGCGCAGCGGCAGGTCTGGGGGCAGCTCTCAGGTGGTGCAGCCAGCTGCCACCGCCGCCTGCGGCTGCACCGGCACCGGGTCGGGCACGCGGTAGCCGTAGCGCACGGCGGTCAATTCGGCCAGGATGCTGATGGCGATCTCGGGCGGCGTGCGGGCGCCGTTCTTCAGCCCCACCGGGCCGTGGATGCGCGCCAGCTGCGCGTCGTTGATGCCGAAGTGCTCTTTCAGCCGCGCCTTGCGCTTGGCCTGGTTGGCGCGCGAGCCGATGGCGCCGATGTAGAACGCCGGGCTGCCGACCGCCTCCATCAGCGCCAGGTCGTCCATCTTCGGGTCGTGCGTCAGCGCGATGATGGCGGTGTGGCCGTCGGGCTTCATCTCGACCACGGTGTCGTCGGGCATGCTGCGCAGCAGCGTGGCGCCAGGCACGGTGAAGCCGGTGGCGTACTCCTCGCGCGGGTCGCAGACCAGCACCTGGTAGTCCAGCGCGGTGGCCATCTGCGCCAGGTACTGCGTCATCTGCCCGGCGCCGATCAGCAGCAGCCGCCAGCGCGGGCCGTGGTGGGTGACCAGGGTGGTGTCGTCCAGCGCCAGTTCGTCGGTGGTGTTGCCCGGCTGCAAGTCGACCGCGCCGGTGGCGATGGTCAGCACCCGGCGCACCCGCTCGCCCTGGTCCAGGCGGGCCAGCAGGTCATCCAGCCGGGTGCGCGGCTGCACCGGCTCCAGCACCAGCTCGATCAGGCCGCCGCAGGGCAGGCCGAAGCGCTGTGCGGTGTCGGTGTCGATGCCGTAGCGCACCACCTGCGGCAGGCCGGTGGTCAGCGCGCCGGCGCGGGCCTTGTCGACCAGGTCGTCCTCGATGCAGCCGCCCGAGACGCTGCCGGCCACCAGGCCATCATCGCGCAGCGCCACGCTGCTGCCCGGCGGCCGCGGCGCCGAGCCCCAGGTGCGGGTGATCGTGCCCAGCACCACCCGGTGGCCCTGGGCCAGCCAGGTGGTGGCCTGGCGCAGCACATTCAGATCGACGTTGTCCATGGCCGTTCAAGATTGAGAAGGTTCGAGATTGGACCCCAGGCGCCGGCGGCGCGGCACACCACGCCGGGCAATCCCCTAGGACACCACAAGCCGGTGTCGCCAGGTGTGTTGTCGTGTGTGTCGCCAGTTGCGCCGCAGAAAAGTTATGCACAACCGTTCATAAGGGAAAGCCTAATGATGCGCGCACCGACCGATCTGCCTAGCATCCGCCGGGCCAGCCGGGGCGCGATCGTTCGCGCGCCGTCCAGACACCGCAAACCAAACCTCCAGGAGACGTTTCCATGGGCATGCAGATCACTCTCACCGTCAACGGCACGTCCGTGACGCGCGAGACCGAACCGAACCAGCTGCTGGTGCACTTCATCCGCGACACGCTGCGCCTGACCGGCACGCATGTGGGCTGCGACACCACCCAGTGCGGCGCCTGCACGGTGCATGTCGACGGCAAGGCGGTGAAGAGCTGCGGCCTGCTGGCCGCACAGGCCCAGGGCCGCAGCGTCACCACCATCGAGGGCCTGGCCGCAGCCGACGGCACGCTGCACCCGATGCAGGCGGCCTTTCGCAGCTGCCACGGGCTGCAGTGCGGCTTCTGCACGCCGGGCATGGTGATGAGCGCGATCGACCTGGTGCAACAGCACGGCTGTCACAACGAGACACAGGTGCGTGAGGCGCTGGAAGGCAATATCTGCCGCTGCACCGGCTACCACAACATCGTCAAGGCCGTGCAGCAGGGCGCTGCCGCCATGCAGGCCTGACCAGGAGCAACAGCTTGCACCCCCACGCTCATTGTCAATCGCTGCCCCCCGCGGGGGCGCATGCCTCCTTTGAGGCGGCTCATCAGAAGGCATACCCATGAACGCACGCCAAGGATTCATCGGCCAGTCAGTCGAGCGCCGCGAGGACGCGCGCTTTCTCACCGGCAAGGGCCAGTACACCGACGACATTTCCCTGCCCGGGCAGACCCATGCCCACTTCCTGCGCAGCCCGTATGCGCATGCCAGGATCAAGTCCATCGACGTCAGCGCCGCCGTCAAGGCACCGGGCGTGGTGGGCGTGCTGACGGGCGATCACTTCAAGGCCGTGGGCGGCCTGCCCTGCGGCTGGCTGATCAACAGCCTGGACGGGCAGCCGATGAAGGAGCCGAAGCACCCGGTGCTGGCCGACGGCAAGGTGCGCTACGTCGGTGACCGCGTGGCGCTGGTGGTGGCCGAGACGCTGGAGCAGGCCGAGGCCGCCGCGTTGCTGATCACCGTCGACTACGACGAACTGACCCCGGTGGTCGATGCACTGACCGCGCCGCAGATCGCCTCGTCGGTGCACGATGAAGCGGCCGACAACCGCGTCTACCAGTGGGGCATCGGCGACAAGGACGGCACCGCCGCCGCCATGGCCACGGCGGCGCATGTCACCACGCTGACCTACCGCAACAACCGGCTGATCCCGAACGCGATGGAGCCGCGCTGCGCCAACGCGCAGTACGACGTCAACGCCGACAACTACACGCTCTACGTTTCCAACCAGAACCCGCATGTGGAGCGGCTGCTGATGTGCGCCTTCGTGCTGGGCATCCCCGAGCACAAGATGCGCGTGGTGGCGCCCGACGTGGGCGGCGGCTTCGGCAGCAAGATCTTCCTGTACGGCGAGGAGACGGCCATCGTCTTCGCCAGCAAGCTGCTCAGGCGCCCGATCAAGTGGACCAGCAGCCGCAGCGAGGCCTTCCTGTCGGACGCGCACGGCCGTGACCATGCCACCACGGTGAGCCTGGGCCTGGACAAGGACGGCAAGTTCGTCGCCCTGCAGGTGCACACCACTGCCAACCTGGGCGCCTACCTGTCGACCTTCGCCACCAGCGTGCCGACCATCCTGTACGCCACGCTGCTGGCCGGGCAGTACGCCACGCCCAAGATCTGGTGCGCGGTCGACGCGATGTTCACCAACACCGCGCCGGTGGACGCCTACCGCGGCGCCGGCCGCCCCGAGGCCACCTACGCGGTCGAGCGCATCGTCGAGACCGCCGCGCGTGAGCTCGGCATCGACCCGGCCGACCTGCGCCGTCGCAACTTCATCACCAGCTTCCCTTATGCCACTCCGGTCGGCCTGACCTATGACACCGGCGACTACGAAGCCACGATGGCGCGCGCCATCGAACTGGCCGACGTGGCCGGCTTCGCTGCCCGCCAGGCTGAATCAGAGGCCAAGGGCCTGAAGCGCGGCCTGGGCTACAGCGCCTACATCGAGGCCTGCGGCATCGCCCCCAGCAGCGTGGCCGGCGCCCTGGGCGCACGGGCCGGCCTGTTCGAGGCGGGCGAGGTGCGGGTGCACCCCACCGGCAAGGTCACCGTCTTCACCGGCAGCCACAGCCACGGCCAGGGCCACGAGACCACCTTCGCCCAGGTGGTGGCCGACAAGCTGGGCATTCCGCTGGACGACATCGTCATCGAGCACGGCGACACCGGCAAGGTGCTGTTCGGCATGGGCACCTATGGCAGCCGGTCGCTGGCAGTGGGCGGCACCGCCATCGTCAAGGCGGTCGACAAGATCATCGCCAAGGGCAAGAAGATCGCCGCCCACCTGCTGGAGGCAGCCGACACCGACATCGTGTACGAGGGCGGCGAGTTCAAGGTGGCCGGCACCGACAAGAAGGTGCCGTTCGCTGCGGTCAGCCTCACTGCCTACGTGCCGCACAACTTCCCGCACGACAAGCTGGAGCCCGGCCTCAACGAGAACGCGTTCTACGACCCGAGCAACTTCACCTACCCCGCCGGCACCTATATCTGCGAGGTCGAGATCGACCCGGCCACCGGCCATGTGCGCATCGACCGCATGACCGCCTGCGACGACTTCGGCAATGTCATCAACCCGATGATCGTCGAAGGCCAGGTGCATGGCGGTCTGGCGCAAGGCATCGGCCAGGCCCTGCTGGAGCACGGCGTGTACGACAGCGTCACCGGCCAGCTGCTGACCGGCAGCTACATGGACTACGCCATGCCGCGTGCCGACGACCTGCCCAGCTTCAACGTGGAAACCGCCAAGGGCACGCCTTGCACCCACAACCCGCTGGGCGTCAAGGGCTGCGGCGAGGCCGGTGCCATCGGCTCGCCGCCGGCGGTGATCAATGCCATCTGCCACGCCCTGGGCGTCAAGGACGTGCCGATGCCAGCCACCCCCTACACTGTGTGGAAAGCCGTGCAAGCGGCCGGCCACTGACCCGCGAGGAGACTTCACACCATGCAAGCATTCGCCTATTCCAACCCCGCCTCGGTGGCCGATGCCGCCCGCGCTGGTGTCATCGACGGCGCCAAGTACATCGCCGGTGGCCAGACCCTGCTGTCGTCGATGAAGCTGGGCCTGGCCGCGCCAGACGCCCTGATCGACCTGGGCGCCATCGCCGAATTGCAGGAAATCAGCGTCAGTGGTGGCGTCGTCAAGATCGGCGCCATGGCCACCCATGCGGCCGTGGCGGCCCATGCCGGCGTGCAGCAGGCCATCCCCGCGCTGGCCGACCTGGCCGGCAAGATCGGCGACCGCCAGGTGCGCAACCGCGGCACCGTCGGCGGCAGCCTGGCCAACAACGACCCGGCCGCCTGCTACCCCGCCGCCGCGCTGGGCCTGGGCGCGACCATCCACACCGACAGCCGCAGCATCGCCGCCGATGACTTCTTCACCGGCATGTTCAGCACCGCGCTGAACGAGGGCGAGGTGATCACCGCCGTCAGCTTCCCGGTGCCAGAGAAGGCCGGCTGGCAGAAGTTCAAGCAGCCGGCTTCGCGCTTCTCGATCGTCGGCGTGTTCGTCAGCAAGGGGCCGCAGGGCGTGCGCGTGGCGGTCACCGGCGCAGGCGCCGGCGTGTTCCGCGCCAGCGCGCTGGAAGCCAAGCTGGCTGCTGACTGGTCGGCCGCCGCGCTGGCCGGTGCCACCGTCAGTGCCGACGGCCTGAACAGCGACCTGCACGGCTCGGCCGAGTACCGCGCCGCGTTGATCCCGGTGCTGGCCGGGCGCGCAGTCAACTGAACCTGATTCCCCGGCCTGAAAACGCCGCACCCGGTGCGGCGTTTTTGTTGGAGCTTCGCCTTGTCCCCCACGCCCGATCTCGCCCTGCCTACCAGCATCGACGACACCCTGACCCGCCTGGCGGCGCTGGACTACGTGGCCGACCGCCAGCTGGCCACCTGCGTCTACCTGGCGCTGAAGCTGCAACGCCCGCTGTTCCTGGAGGGCGAGCCCGGTACCGGCAAGACCGAGATCGCCCGCACCCTGGCGCAGATGCTGGGCCGGCCGCTGATCCGGCTGCAGTGCTACGAGGGCCTGGACCTGGCCGGTGCCGCCTATGAGTGGAACTACGGCCGCCAGATGATGGAGATCCGCCTGGCCGAGGCGACGTCCGACAAGACCGGCGGTGGTGCCAGGGACAGCCGCGACGCCCTGGCCAACGAGCTGTTCAGTGAGCGCTTCCTCACCAAACGGGCCTTGCTGCAGGCCATCGACCCGGCGAATGCCGTACCGCCGGTGCTGCTGATCGACGAGCTGGACCGCGCCGACGAGCCCTTCGAGGCCTTTCTGCTGGAGGTGCTGGCCGACTACCAGATCACCATCCCCGAGCTGGGCACGGTGAAGGCCACCCAGCCGCCCATCGTCATCCTGACCAGCAACCGCACGCGTGAGATCCACGACGCGGTGAAGCGCCGCTGCCTCTACCACTGGGTCGATTTTCCGGATGCCAGGCGCGAGCTCGACATCCTGCAGCGCCGCGTGCCCGGCATCGGCCCGGCGCTGGCGGCGCAGATCGTTGCCTTCATCCAGAAGCTGCGCGGCATCGAGCTGACCAAGCTCCCAGGCGTCGCCGAGACCATCGAATGGACCCGCGCGCTGATGGAACTGGACGCGATGGTGCTCGACCCCGAGGTGATCCAGCACACCCTGGGCGTGCTGCTGAAGTACCAGGACGACATCGCCCGCATGCAGGGCAGCGAGGCCGCCCGCCTGCTCGACCAGGTGCGCGAGGAAGCCCGCGTCGCCGCCCGGTAGGCATGACCGCCCCCACGTCGCTACGCTCCTGCCCCCCGAGGGGGCGCCCAGCCGCCTTGGGGCGGCCCGGCGGCGGCTGAGCACGCCGCCACTGCCATGTTCGCCAAGGGCTCGCCCGGCCACCTGGCCGAGAACGTGATGCACTTCGCCCGGGTGCTGCGCACTGCCGGCAT
>JBBRVT010000233.1:0-7431 GCA_038246615.1 Burkholderiales bacterium | reverse complement strand
TCGGTCACCACCATGTCCTCGGCGCCCAGGCTGGTGGCCTGCACGATGCGGCCAGGGTGCGCTGCGGCGGCGTCGCGCAGGCGCTGCAACGCGGTGGCCACGCGGTCGTCGAAGCCGGCGGTGGCGCGGGCGTACAGGGCGATGGCGCTCAATTCAGATCCCTTCAGATCCCCTGGCCGGCGTGCAGCTCGGCGCGGGCGCGCTCGGCGGCCGCGCCGGCTTCCTGCGTCAGGTCGCGGGCAAAGGCCGGCCTGGGTTGCAGCACATCGCCCTGGTAATGGCCGGCAAAGTAGCCCAGTGCCCGCTCGGCATGCGCCAGCTTCTGGTCGGCACGCAGCTGGACCTGGCTGAAGCCGGTGCGCGCCAGCAGCGGCACCATGTCCACCAGCACGTCGCCGGTGGCCCGCAGCGCCCCGGCGAAGCGGTAGCGGGCCCGCAGCAGCCGGGCCTGGCTGTAGGCGCGGCCGTCGACCCATTTCGGAAACTGCAGCACCACCAGGCCGAAGCGCGGCAGGTCGCCGGCCAGGGGCTCGATGTCGACGGTGTTGGCCAGGCTGATGCCCGCCGGCACGCTGGCCGGCCAGGCGTGGCGCACCGCGTGCCACTGCTCCAGCGATAGCAGGCTGTGGGCCCGCACCGGCGGGTGGGGCTGGGGGCCGTCTTCGCCCCCGGCTGCATGCCAGATATCTTGGGCTGCTTGGATGAATTGCATGCTGTGGCCTGTTGCTCAGTGCGCGGCGGTCAGGTGGCGCTGGGCGTCGGCCGCAGCCTTGAACGGCGCGGTACCCAGGCGGCGCACGGTGTCGATGAAGCGCTCGCCGGCCAGGCGCTGCGTGGTGTAGATGTCGATCACGGCCTCGATCACGTCGGGCACCTCTTCGGCCGCGAAGGACGGGCCGATCACCTTGCCTGGCACGGCCGCGCCGCTGATGGTGCTGCCGTCGGACCCGCCCAGCAACACCTGGTACCACTCGCTGCCGTCCTTGTCGACGCCCAGGATGCCGATGTGGCCGCTGTGGTGGTGGCCGCAGCTGTTGATGCAGCCGCTGATGTGCAGGTCGATGTCGCCGATGTCGTGCACTTCGTCCAGGTCGGCAAAGCGCTCGGTGATGGCTGCGGCCACCGGGATGCTGCGGGCATTGGCCAGCGCGCAGAAATCCCCGCCCGGGCAGTTGATCATGTCGGTGATCAGGCCGATGTTGGGCGTGGCGAGGCCGGCCGCGCGGGCCGCCTCGAACAGCGCCGGCAGCTCGGTCTGGCGCACCCAGGGCAGCACCAGGTTCTGGTCATGGCTGACACGCAACTCGCCCAGGCTGTAGCGCTCGGCCAGCCCGGCGGCGGTGGCCATCTGGTCGGCAGTGGCGTCCCCCGGCGGCAGGCCGGCACGCTTGAGCGACAGCGTCACCGCCTTGTAGCCCGGCAACTGGTGGGCATGCACGTTGCGCTGCAGCCAGCGCTGGTAGGGCAGGGGGGCGTCGATCGACATGTCAGCAGGCACTGGCAGCACGGTACCTGCCACCACGCCTGCCGGGCGGGCAAAGCTGGCGGCGATGCGGTCGAATTCGGCCTGCGGAATCAGCTGCAGGCCGGCGCCCAGGTCCTCGGACAGGATGCGGCTGAATTCGGTCTCCACCGCGTCGAAGTAGCGCTGGCCTTCGGCCTTGACCAGGATCTTGATGCGCGCCTTGTAGGCGTTGTCACGCCGGCCGTAGCGGTTGTAGACGCGGACGATGGCTTCCAGGTAGCACAGGATCTGGTTCCACGGCAGGAAGTCGCGGATCTGCGTGGCGATGACCGGCGTGCGGCCCATGCCGCCGCCCACCAGCACCTGGAAGCCGATCTCTCCGGCGGCACTCTTCAGCAGCTGCAGGCCGACGTCGTGCCAGCCGATGGCGGCACGGTCTTCGGCCGCGCCCGACACGGCGATCTTGAACTTGCGCGGCAGGAAGGCGAACTCGGGGTGCAGCGTGCTCCACTGGCGCATCACCTCGCAGTAGGGGCGCGGGTCGACCAACTCGTCGGCGGCCACGCCGGCCAGCGCGTCGCTGGTGATGTTGCGGATGCAGTTGCCGCTGGTCTGGATGCCGTGCATGTCCACCGCCGCCAGCTTGTCCATCACGTCGGCGGCCTGCGCCAGCGGGATCCAGTTGTACTGCAGGTTCTGGCGCGTGGTGAAGTGGCCGTAGCCGCGGTCGTGCACCCGGGCGATGTCGGCCAGGGTGTGCAACTGCCGGGCGCTGAGCGCGCCGTAGGGCACGGCCACCCGCAGCATCGGCGCATGGCGCTGTATGTACCAGCCGTTCTGCAGGCGCAGCGCACGGAAGTCGTCGTCGGGCAAATCACCGGACAGGTGGCGCTGCAGTTGGTCGCGGAACTGCGCGGCACGGGCGTGCACGAACTGGCGGTCGAAGTCGGTGTAGGCGTACATCGTCGGTGGGCGGTCAATGGATCAGGGTGGGCGGACAGCCCGCCCGGCCTGATGGTAGGACGGAGGGCGACTGTATCGGTGGCCGTTCAGACTCGAAACGACTGATTAGTTGTTGGCTCATGCAGTACAGGCATAAGCATTCTCGCTGGCTGGACCGGTGCTTCCTACAATCATGCGATGAACCGACGCGAGAGCCACCGCCGCTTGCTGGCCCTGGCCACGTTGGCCGCGTTGTCGGCTTGCCAGACACCACCCCAGCTGCCGCCGCAGGCACTGCCGCCAGCCGCACCGCCCCTGCCCCCGCCCAAGCCGCTGCGTCCTCCTCTCATCGGCCTGGCGCTGGGTGGTGGCGCGGCGCGCGGCTTCGCCCACATCGGCGTGATCCAGGTGCTGGAAGAAGCGGGCATCCCGGTGAGCCTGGTGGCCGGCACCTCGGCGGGCAGCCTGGTGGCCGCGCTGTATGCAGCCGGCCGCAACGGCGCCACGCTGGCCCGGCTGGCGCTGGCGATGGATGAATCGGCGATCACCGACTGGGCCTTTCCCGGCCGCGGGCTGATCCGCGGCGAGGCGCTGGCGCGCTACGTGCGCGAGCAGACCGGCGGCAAGCTGATCGAGCAGCTGCCGCTGCCGCTGGGCATCGTGGCCACCGATCTGGACAACGGCCAGGCAGTGCTGTTCCAGCGTGGCGACGTGGGCGCGGCGGTGCGTGCGTCCAGCGCGGTGCCGGCGATCTTCCAGCCGGTGAAGATCGGCACGCGTGAATATGTGGACGGCGGCCTGGTGTCGCCGGTACCGGTGCGGTTTGCGCGCCAGATGGGCGCCGAGCTGGTGATCGCGGTCGACATCTCCAGCCCGCCCGACGGCAATGCCACCGGCGACCCGTTCAAGCTGCTGCTGCAGACCTTCGCCATCATGGCCCGCAGCATCACCCAGTTCGAGCTGAAGGATGCCGATGTGGTGCTGCGGCCGCGGCTGGCCGGTGTGTCAAGCGCCGATTTCACCGCCCGCCAGCGCGCCATCGACGCCGGCCGCGAGGCTGCCACTGCGGCCTTGCCGGCCCTGCGCCAGCGGCTGGCAGCGCTCAGCCACTGACCCGGTCGCCCATGAAAAAAGGCCCGGCGGCATGGCCGCTGGGCCCAAGGGTACCCGGAACCTTGTTCGGGGGTACCGAGGAGACAATCCTCGCCGGCGCTGCCATGCAGCGCCGGTCACGTGATCAGGCGACGCGCTTGGCCGACTTGGCGGCGGCCTGGCTGGCCTTGACGGCAGTGTTGGTCACGGCGGTGAAATTGGCTTCGGCCATGTCGGTGGCTTGCTTGGCGGCCTTGTGCACGCTTTCGTAAGCATTGTTGGCGGCGGTCATGGCCGACTTCATCAGGGTCACGGCCTGCTCGCTGCCGGCAGGTGCGTTCTTCAGCGCGCCGTCGACCATGCCGGCAAAGCTCTTCTGCAGTTCGCCAATCTGGGCTTCGGTGGTCTTGGTGAATTCACCGGTGGTGCTGGTGGCGATGTCGTACAGGTGGCGGCTGTAGGCGGCGGCCTTTTCGGCAGACGGCTGCAGCATGCTGGCTTGCAGGGCCAGCAACTCTTGCGCGTCCTTGACCGACATGACGGCCTTGGCGTTGTCGGCGGTTTCGGCCAGCGTGGCCTTGGCCACTTGCAGGTTCAGTTCAACCAGCTTCTCCACGCCTTCAAAGGCCTTGTGGGTCAGGCCGAACAGGATTTCGAGGTTGGCCTTGTTGGCGGCGGCAAATTGGTCGGCGGTCATGAAATTCATGGTGTGCTCCAGAGGGTGGGACAGACAGGGGACGGATTGGTCGTGCGGTGCTTGCCGGGGCCTTCGCCCTGCATGCTGCACTGCAACATGAAACGAAGTATAGACACCGGAATCGGGATTGCAAGCTTTTTTTGTTGCAGCGCAGCATATTAGGGGTGTCGGCCCAGAATCGGGGCGGCGGCCCCACTGCGGCAGGCTGTGGACAATCGCCCGATGCACGTCTTCAGCAATGCGCGCTTCTCGATGGACCTGCCGGCCGGCCACCGCTTTCCGATGCCGAAGTACCAGCTGCTGCGCGACCGGGTGGAGGAAGAATGCCCGGCGCTGGTGGTGACGGAAGCGCCGGCCGCCACCGAGGGCGAGCTGGCGCTGGCGCACACGCCCGACTACATCGCTGCGGTGCTGCACGGCACGCTGGGCGCGGCCGCGCAGCGCGAGATCGGCTTCCCGTGGAGCGAGCGCATGGTGGTGCGCAGCCTGCGCTCGGTGGGCGCCACGATCGCTGCCGCGAGGGCGGCGCTGGCCGACGGTGTTGCGGTGCACCTGGCCGGCGGCACCCACCATGCGCATGCCGACAAGGGCTCGGGCTATTGCGTCTTCAACGACGTGGTGGTGGCCGCGCGGCTGATGCAGGCCGAGGTGTTCCGCCACCAGCGCCAGGGCCTGCGGGTGTGGGTGATCGACCTGGACGTGCACCAGGGCAACGGCACGGCGGCCATCCTGCGCGACGACCCGTCGGTCTTCACCCTGTCGCTGCACGGCGCCAAGAACTTCCCGTTCCGCAAGGAGGCCAGTGATCTGGACGTCGACCTGCCCGACGGCTGCACCGACGCGGCCTACCTGGCGGCGCTGGACGCAGCCCTGGCGCAAGCCTGGCACCAACAGCTGGCGCGAGGCGATCCGCCCGGCCTGGCCTTCTACCTCGCTGGCGCCGATCCGCACGAGGGCGACCGCCTCGGCCGGCTGAAGCTGACCGACGCCGGCCTGGCCGAGCGCGATGCCCGGGTGTTCGCCTGGCTGCGCCACCACCATGTGCCGGTGGCGGTCACCATGGCCGGCGGCTATGGCCACGACATCCACACCACGGTGGCCGTACAACTGCGCACGGTGCAGCTGGCGCAAAGTGCCTGGGCGGCCTGGGCGGTCAGGCAGCGCGTTGCCCATGCCAGCAGCGATGACCGGGGCCAGCGCCCGGGGCCTGGCCCCTAGAATCGCGCCGGTTCCGGGCCACCTCTGGCCCCATCCCAAGGTCTCGGAGTCTCCATGCGCGCTGGCCGCCTGCCGTTCCTGCCCGGCCTGCTGCTCGCCAGCGGCACCTGTCATGCGGCCGAGATCGACGGCGCGGCGCTGACCGCTTGGTGGGGCCTGCCGTTTGCGGGCATGCTGCTGTCGATCGCGCTGATGCCGCTACTGGTGCCCAGGTTCTGGCACCACCACTTCGGCAAGGTGGCGGCGGGCTGGGCAGTGGCGCTGCTGCTGCCGTTTGCAGCGGTGTTCGGCGCCGGCGGCGCGGGGCAGGCGCTGGCGCACACGCTGCTGGCCGAGTACATCCCCTTCATCGTGCTGCTGACAGCGCTGTTCACAGTCGCAGGCGGCATTTATGTGCGCGGCAACCTGCACGGCAGCCCGGCGCTCAACACCGGCCTGTTGGCGCTGGGTGCGGTGCTGGCCAGCCTGATGGGCACCACCGGCGCGTCGATGCTGCTGATCCGCCCGCTGATCCGCGCCAATGACAACCGCAAGCACACGGTGCATGTGTTCGTGTTCTTCATCTTCATCGTCAGCAACATCGGCGGCTCGCTCACGCCGCTGGGCGACCCGCCTTTGTTCCTGGGCTTCCTGAAGGGCATCAGCTTCTTCTGGACCGCGCAGCACCTGTTTCCCGAGACGCTGTTCATGCTGGGTGCGCTGCTGGCGATCTTCTTCGCGCTGGACTCCTACTGGTACCGGCGCGAAGGCGTGCTGCCGCAAGACCCCACGCCGGACAGCCGGCAAGGCTTTGGCCTGGATGGCGCCATCAACCTGCTGCCGCTGGCGGCCGTGGTGGCCCTGGTGCTGCTGAGCGGCGCCTGGAAGCCCGGCATCACCTTCAGCGTTGCCGGCACGCCGCTGGAACTGCAGAACCTGGTGCGCGACGTGCTGCTGGTCGGGGTCACCCTGGTCTCGCTGGCGATCACGCCCAAGGCGGTGCGCCAGGCCAACCAGTTCGGCTGGGCGCCGATGCAGGAGGTGGCCAAGCTGTTTATCGGCATTTTCATCACCATGCTGCCGGTGCTGGCCATCCTGAAGGCCGGCGAGGCGGGCGCCTTCGGCGCAGTGGCGCGGGCCGTCACCGGGCCCGATGGCCAGCCGCTGCCCTGGGCCTATTTCTGGTTCTCGGGTGTGCTGTCGTCGTTCCTGGACAACGCACCGACCTACCTGGTGTTCTTCAACCTCGCCGGCGGTGACCCCGCCACGCTGATGGGGCCCCTTGCCAGCACGCTGGCGGCGATCTCGGCCGGCTCGGTGTTCATGGGTGCCAACAGCTACATCGGCAACGCGCCCAACTTCATGGTCAAGGCCATCGTCGAGAACCGCGGCCTGCGCATGCCCAGCTTCTTCGGTTACATGGCCTGGTCGTGCGGCATCCTGCTGCCGTTGTTCGTGGTGCTCACCTTCATCTGGATGCGTTGACATGCCTGATTCGCCCCGCCCCCGCATCCTGGTCACCATCCCGATGTTTGCCGAGGTGCTGGCTGGGTTGGCCATGCACTTCGACATGGATGCCCCCTGCGGCACGGCCGACCACATCGACTGGACGCCCGACACCCTGGTGGCGCGTGCGCAGGGCGCCGCCGGCCTGCTGGTGGCCGGCGCGCCGCACATCGACGCCGCACTGCTGGCCGCCTGCCCGCAGCTGCGTGCGGTGTGCAGCATGGCGGTGGGCTACAACAACATCGACCTGCCGGCCTGTACGGCAGCCGGCGTGCTGGTGAGCAATGCGCCTGACGTGCTCACCGAGACCACCGCCGACTTCGGCTTCGCCCTGATGATGGCCACCGCCAGGCGCATCGCCGAGAGCGGGCACTTTCTGCGTGCCGGCCGCTGGACGCACTGGTCCTACGACATGTTCGCCGGCGCCGATGTGCACGGTGCCACGCTGGGCGTGCTGGGCATGGGCCGCATCGGCCAGGCCATCGCCCGGCGTGGTGCGCTGGGCTTCGGCATGCCGGTGCGATACCACAAC
>JBBRVT010000232.1:0-7439 GCA_038246615.1 Burkholderiales bacterium | reverse complement strand
GGCAGTGACAGCGCCGGTGGCGACTGCTGCCGCTGGTGGTCGCGGTGCATCTCCCAGCGCTGGTAGGTCTGGGGCCGGCCCGACAGCGCCAGCGCCAGTTGGGTGACGGCATCGTGGGTGCGCGAGGCCGGTGCACCGGTCACCGCCACCAGCGCCCAGGCCAGCAGCACCACCGGCATCCAGCGCGCCAGCCCCAGCGCCGGCCAGCGCCCGGCGCGCAGGGCGGCCGCACTGGCCGCTGCGCCCAGGCTGAAGCCGGTGACCACCTCGCTGACCGAATGGGCCCCCACCTTCACCCGCGACACCGCCACCGCCAGTGCCAGCAGGTAGCCCAGGATCAGCACCCGGCGCCGGCCGTCGGCGCTGCGCGGCCCCAGGGCCAGCCGCAGCAGCACCGGCATCAGCGCGGCGGCGAACATCGCGTGGCCGGAGAAGCCGGTGAAGTCCAGCGGCGCGTGACCGATGGCAAAACCCAGGAACAGCACCTTGCTGACCGTGGTGATGCCCACCGCCACGCCGGTGGCCAGCAGCCACACCCCGGCCAGCGGCCGCCCGCCGGGCTGGCGCAGCAGCCACACCAGGGCCAGCGCCATGGCAGGCAGCAGGATCTGCGCCTCACCCAGCCGGGTGACCTGGGTCCACCACCAGGCGGTGCCGCCCGGCAGCCCGCCGCCGTTCACCGGGGCGGGGCCTTGTAGCGCTCCACCAGGGCCGACTCCAGGCGGTAGCCGCTGGCGCCCATCGGCGAGTTGCTGCGGGTGGTCTTCAGCGTGCCGCTGACCCAGACCGTGTCCATGCTGCGAAAGCCCGCCGCCGGCTTGGCGGGCACCACCAGCACGATCTGGTTGGCCGGCGGCGGCGGGGTGTGGATACAGGCGCCGAAGTAGGGCACCAGCAAAAATTCAGTGTGGCCGGCAGCCACTTCCTCCAGCGGCACCAGGTAGCCTGGCAGCTTGATGCGGGTGCCGTCGAGCTCGGGCTCGGTCGGCGCGTTGTCCCAGGCTTCGCGCATCAGCGCCATCAGCGCGGCGGCCCTGGGGTCGCCGTCGTTGAGCGCCGCCAGGTTGTCGAAGCCCTTGTCCTTCAGCAACTTGGTCGGGTCCCAGCCCTTGGGCACCAGGTCGTCCCAGCGGATCTCGGTGTAGCCGGCGCTCTTGGCACTTGGCCGGGGCAGCGGTTGTGCGGCCAGTGGCAGGGCCGTGGCGGCCAGCAGTGCTGCAGACGAGAGCAGCCAGCGGCGGCGTGGCGGGTGGAAGTTGGGCATGGGTCAGATCCTGGGAGACAGGCCGTCGGCCAGAGACAGGCGGTAAGCGCGCCAGCCAGGCACCAGGCTGGCCAGCAGGCCGCCGGCCAGCACGGCGGCCATCAGCTGCCATTCTGCAATGCCCGGTGGCAGCAGTTGCAGGGTGATGCCGAACTGGCGCTGCACCCAGCCGCCCAGCCCGGCCACCGCGCCCCAGCAGGCCAGCGCGCCCAGGGCCACGCCGCTGGCGGTGACGATCAGGCCTTCGGCTGCCAGCAGGGCCAGCATCTGGCGCGGGCCGGCGCCCACCGCCCGCAGGATGGCCAGCTCGCGGCGGCGCTCGTTCAACCCGGCCAGGATCACCGCCACCAGCCCCGCCAGGCTGACGGCAGCCACCAGCGCGCTCATCGCCTGCAGGCCACGCTCGCCCAGGCCGACGACATCCCAAAGCTCGTCCAGCGCCACGCCGGGCAGGATCGCCAGCAACGGCTCGCCCCGGAAGGCGCCCACGTCGCGCTGCACCGCGAACACCGCAGCCCGGCTCTTCAGGCCGATCAGCGCGGCGGTGATGTTGCGCGGGGTCAGGTCCTGCAGGGCGGCCTGCTCGGCGCTGATCGACTGCCCCGGCAGCGGCACGCCGGCCTGCCAGTCGAGGTGGATCGCCTCCATCGCCTGCAGGCTGATGTGCACCGTGCGGTCCACCGGCGTGCCGGTGGTCGCCAGGATGCCGACGATGGTGAAGGGCTTGTCGGCATGGTCGTTGGCCTGCATCGCGCCGTCGCCATGGCTGAGCACGATGCGCTGGCCCAGCCGGTAGCCCAGCCGGCGCGCCACCTCGGCGCCCAGCACCGTGTCGTACAGCGCGTCGAAGCGCTGGCCCTGGGCCAGCTGCAGCGCCTGCTTCTGGCCATGGCGGAAGTGATCGAAGTAGGCGCCGGTGGTGCCCAGCACCGCAAAGCCGCGGTGGCTGTCGCCCAGGCTCAGCGGCACCATCCAGGCCACGCCGCGGTGCTGGGCGATGGCCTCGGCGCTGCTGTAGCGGATGTTGTTGGTGGCGTTGCCGAGGCGGAACACCGCATACAGCAGCAGCTGCACCGGCCCGGTGCGCGCGCCGACGATCAGGTCGGTGCCCGACACCGCCTGCGAGAAGTTGGCGCGCAGGTCTTGCCGGATGCGCTCGATGCCCAGCAGCAGCAGCGTGCTCAACGCGATCGACAACACCACCAGCACCAGCACGAAGCGGCGGTTCCAGGCGCTGCGCGCGGCCAGGGTGAACAGCGCCTTCATGCCAGCCCCTGCCCGGCCTGGTTGATCGCCGGCAGGTCGACCACCCGGGCGAAGCGGCCGGCCAGGCGGGTGTCGTGGCTGACGAACAGCAGCGCGCTGCCGGCCTCGGCGCAGCTGTCGAGCAGCAGGGCCATGAAGGCCTCGCGCAGAACCTCGTCCAGCGCCGACGTGGGCTCGTCGGCGATCACCACCGCCGGCGCGCCGATCAGCGCCCGCGCCGCCGCCACCCGCTGCTGCTGGCCCACCGACAGGCGGCCGGCGGCCTCGGTCCACAGCGCGCGTGGCAGCCCGGTGCGCGCCAGCAGGTGCTCGGCGGCTTGGGGCCCGGCACGCTGCGCCCGCCGCGCCGAGAAGCGCAGCGGCAGGCGCACGTTGTCCAGCACGCTGAGGTAGGGCAGCAGGTTGAACTGCTGGAAGATGTAGCCCAGGTGGTCGGCGCGGTGGCGGTCGCGCGCGCTGGCGCCCAGGCTCTGCCAGGCGCGGCCCAGCAACTGCACCGTACCGGCCTGCGGCAGCAGCACGCCGGCGCACAGGCTCAGCAGCGTGCTCTTGCCGCAGCCGCTGGGCCCGCGCAGGAACACGCTGTCACCCGCCGCCAGGCTGAAGTCGTCGATGGCGATGGTGTCGGCCGGCGCGCCGGGCCAGCGGTAGCGCAGGCCCTGCACCTGCAGCGCCGCAGTGTCGGGGGGCTGGTTCACCGCCGGAAGCGCCGGTCCGCGCCGATGATCGACAGGTCGGCGTCATCCAGCCCCGCCCGGCGGACCTGCTCGCGGACTGCCTTGACGAAGCCGGCCGCGCGCAGCACCTGGATGCACTCGACCACTTCGGTGCCCGGGCCGAGGAACAGCACCGCCCGGGCGCCGGCTGACACAAGCTGCCGGGCGATGGCGTCGAACTGGGGCCGGGGGCGGTCGCCGGTGTCATGCAGCACCACCAGTTCCAGCTTTTGCACGCCGATGACGCCACCGGCATTCAGTGCGTCGAACAGCGGCCTGACGCCGGCGGTGGCCTCCTTCACCGTGGCGGCCACGGTGCCGGTGTGTCCGGCAGTCTGGTCGGCAGTCCGGCCGATCAGAGTTTGCGCGCGCGCGGGCAGGGCGCCGGCGGTGACAGCCGGCAGGACGGTGGGGATCAGGCGCTGCAGCATGGCGTGGTGGTCTGGCTCGGCGTCGGGCTGGATCGGGCTGGATCGAGTCGGATTGTCGCGCCCGCGCCGCATCTCTCCAATTCGGTGGACATCGGAATGGGTGGCTGGGCAGCCGGCAGGCAACATGGCATCGTCGGGAGTGCGGCCGAGGCATGCCCCGGGCCCTGTCGTCAGAACGAGGAGGATCCATGAAGTTGACCTATCGCGCGGCAGGTCCGCGACGCGGGCGTGCCCTGGCACTGACAGCCGCCCTGGGCCTGCCCTTGCTGGTCATCAGCCAGGCCGCACTTGCCCAGGCATCAGCCACCCCGGCTGGGTCTGCCCAGGCCGCCGCCGAGCAGGTGCAGGTGCGCAGCTTCCAGGTGCAGGGCAACACCCTGCTCGACGCGCAAGCGGTGCAGGCTGCGCTGGCACCCTACACCGGCGCACGCAATCTGGCCGATCTGCAGCAGGCCGCGCAGGTGGTGCAGGCGCTGTATGCGCAGGCGGGCTGGGCGGCGGTGCTGGTCTACCTGCCGCCGCAGCCGGTGGCCGACGGCGTGGTGACGCTGAACGTGGTCGAAGGCAAGGTGGGCCAGGTGCAGGTGCAGGGCGCCCAGCGCCTGAGCGCGGCGCGGGTGCGCGCGGCGCTGCCGTCGCTGGTGGAAGGCGCCACGCCGCGGGTGCGCCGCATCGACGCCGAGCTGCAGATCGCCAACGAGAACCCCGGCCGCAGCATGGCGGTGCTGCTCGGCCCGGGCAGCGTGCCCGGCGAGGTGCAGGCCACGGTGAAGGTGGACGAGCAGCCGGTGCAGCGCTTCAGCGCATCGCTCGACAACTCCGGCAACGACCGCACCGGCAACTACCGCCTGGGCCTGGGTTGGCAGCATGCCGACCTGACCGGCCACGACGACCTGCTCAGCCTGAACCTGCAGACATCGCCCACCGAGCCCAGCATGGTGCAGGTGGCCAGCGCCGGCTACCGCTGGCCGCTGCCGGGCCTGCGCGCTGCGCTCGACCTGTTCGCCGCGTATTCCAACGTCGACGGCGGCACCCAGATGATCGCCGCCGGCGACTTGAGCTTTGCCGGCGCCGGCCGCATTGCCGGTGCGCGCATGGTCTGGTACCTGCCGCGCCTGGGCGAGTTCGACCAGCGCCTGACCACCGGCCTGGAGAGCCGCGCCTACCTCAATGATTGCAGCGTGGCCGGCCTGCCGGCGGGCGCCTGCGGTGCAGCCGGAGAGAGCGTGTCGGTGCAGCCGATCACGCTGGAATGGGCGGCCCAGCAGGGCGGCAGCACGCCGATGCTGTTCACCCTGGCGCTGACGCAGAACCTGGCGCTGGGCGGCCAGCACGCCGCGCAGGCCGACTTCGACGCCGTGCGCCCTGGGGCGCCGCAGCGCTACACCGTGCTGCGTGGCGGTGCCCAGGGCAGCATGCCGGTGCTGGACGACGCCCGCGTGGCCGCCCGCTTCAGCCTGCAGCACAGCGGCGATGCGCTGGTCTCTGGCGAGCAGTTCGGCCTGGGCGGCGCGCAATCGGTGCGCGGCTACCAGGAGCGTGAGATGTCCGGCGACTCCGGCTGGCAGCTGTCGCTGGAGCTGTTGAGCCCGCGCCTGGGCACCGAGATGCTGCCGGCCACATCGGACCTGCGCCTGGTGGCCTTTGCCGATGCCGGCGAGGTCAACAACCAGGCTGGTACCACCTGCCGTGCCAACACCACCCGCTGCCGCGCCACGTCACTGGGCGTCGGTCTGCGCCTGGGCTGGGGCCCGGTGCAGTTGCGCGCCGACGTCGCCCGTGCCATGCAGGACGCCATCGGCACCGAGCGCGGCGACTGGCGCGCCCATGTCGCACTCTCGGCCAGCTTCTGATCGGACCCACGACCATGACCGCCTTCAACCCCCGCGTTCCCTCCCGCCTGCGTGCCCTGCGGCCGCTGGCCCTGGCTGCTGCCAGCCTGTGCGCCGGTGGCGTGTTGCAGGCTGCCGGCCCTGTCGCTCCAGTGCTGCCTTCGGGCCTGCAGGTGGTGCAGGGCCAGGCCACGCTGCAGACCAGCGGGCGCCAGCTCACCGTCACCAACTCGGCCGGCGCGCTGCTGAACTGGCGGCAGTTCTCCATCGGCGCCGGTGATGCGGTGCGCTTCGTGCAGCCCTCGGCTGCCAGCAAGGTGCTGAACCGGGTGGTCGGCCAGGACCCGTCGCAGATCTTCGGCAGCCTGTCGAGCAACGGCCAGGTGTGGCTGCTCAATCCCAACGGCGTGCTGTTCGGCGCCGGGGCGCGGGTCGATGTGGCCGGTCTGGTGGCCAGCACGCTGCGCCTGGACGACGGCGCCTGGCGCACCGGCCTGGACACCGGGCGTTTCAGCCTGGGTGGCGCGGCCGACGGCACCTACGCTGCTGCGGTGGTCAACCAGGGTGAACTGCGCAGCTCCAGCGGCGGCCGGGTGCTGCTGATCGGTGGCGCCGGCGGCGTGCGCAATGAAGGCCTGATCGAGGCGCCGGACGGCCAGCTGGTGCTGGCCGCCGGTGGCCAGGTCGACCTGGTGGACACCGGCACGCCGCGCCTGGCGTTCCAACTCAGCGCGCCGCAGGGCGAGGTGCTGAACCTGGGCCGGCTGTCGGCCAGCGGCGGGCGCATCGATTTGCAGGCCGCGCTGGTCAACCAGCAAGGCATCGTGCGGGCCGACAGCCTGGGCCAGGGGCCCGGCGGCCAGGTGCTGATCAGCGCCAGCCAGGGCGCCACGCTGGCCGCCAGCAGCCGCACCAGTGCCGACGGCGCCGGCCAGGGCGGCCGGGTGCAGGTGGATGCCGGCGGCGGCACGTTGCTGGCCGGTGGCCTGGTCAGCGCCGTGGGTGGCAGCGGCATGGGCGGAACCATCGCGCTGCTGGGCCGCCAGGTGGGCCTGCTCGACGGTGCCCTGGTTGATGCGTCGGGCGCCACCGGTGGCGGTGCGGTGCGCGTGGGCGGCGGCCTGCGCGGTGCCGACCCGGCCTGGCGCAACGCCGACGCCAGCTTCGTGGCGCCCGGTGCGCAGGTGCGCGCCGACGCGCTGGTCAGCGGCAACGGCGGCCTGCTGGTGCTGTGGGGCAACGAGACAACGCGCGCCTACGGCAGCTTCAGCGCCCGCGGCGGCGCGCTGGGCGGCGACGGCGGCTTCATCGAAACCTCGGGCGGCTGGATCGACGTGCGGCCGCGCGCCGTGGACACCGGCGCGCCGGCCGGCCGGGCCGGGCAGTGGCTGATCGACCCGGATGACCTGCTGATCACCAGCGACACCATCGACTTCGACATCTCCGGCGGGCCCGACTTCAGCACCACCGGTGACAGTGCCCGGCTCAGCACCTACACCATCAGCCAGGCGCTGAATGCCAACAGCAATGTCACCATCACCACCGGCAACAGCGGCGGCGAGGGCAGCGAGGGCAGCGGCAACATCACGCTGCGCAGCGCCTTCCTGAACGTGGCGCCCACCGAGCCGGTGGCGCTGACGATCCAGGCCAGCGGCAGCCTGCTGATGGACCGCTCCAGCATCCAGACGCTGAACGCACCGCTGTCGGTGCAGTTGCTGGCCGGCGCGCTGGGCGGCCAGGTGGGCGCTGGCGATGATGGCAGCAGCAGCGGCGGGGGCATCCGCATGGTGTTGTCGTCGATCGCCACCGGTGGCGGCGACATCACGCTGGGCGGGCCCAGCCTGGCCTGCGGCCCGGTGCTGGGCTGCAGTGCCGGCAACACCGGTGCGGTGGCCAGCTCGGCCAGCAGCGTGCTGGACGGTGTCGCCAT
>JBBRVT010000231.1:0-7476 GCA_038246615.1 Burkholderiales bacterium | reverse complement strand
TCGATGCATCGGTCATGGTGTTGACTCCACTCGTTGCACGGCACCCGGATCGGGTTCGTGTTGCAGTGCAGTATAGGGTTTTCCCTAGACCACACCAGTTGCCCGGAGTTGCCTTTGGACAAGCATGTCGCGCAGTCCATCACACGCTTGATGAATGCGCGTGGTCTTGCCGCCATTGACGGCCGGCGCCAGACTGCAGACACTCGCGCCCTCACCCTGTCACTTCGAGGAGCGCGCCATGACTCAAATCAACGTTGCCCCCTCGTCGGATCGCGCGGCCTGAAGTTGCGCACCGGCGGCCACCCGGCCGCCGTCGGTGGGCCAGGCGCCAACAGCGCCCGCTGCCACCACCCGCTTGACCAGCGCGGCCCTGCGGCCGCCGCGACCCGACCTTCCCACCCCGTCTGACGGTGCGCGCCTGGCGCCACCGTCGCCTGGCCCGCGCCGCTGCATGGCGGCCGGGCGCCGGCCGGTGGGCCCGGGTTGCCGATGGGCACCGGGCGCCGGCCTTGTCGATGGCGCACGATGAACCAACCGATCGATTTCCCCGCGCTCCAGGCCATCGGCCTGTGCGCTGCGATGCAGGCCCGCCTGGCCTGCGGTGTGGCCGACCCGCTGGCGCAGCCGATGCGTCTGGTGGAGGTGCAGCGTGAACACTGGCTGCTGCACGACGGCCACCACACCCACCGCGCCAGCTGCGCCACGGCGCTGCTGCATGGCCTGCAGGACCAGGGCGAGACGCTGGCCGTGGGCGACTGGGTGCTGGCGCGGCCGGCCGAGCCCGGCGGCTGCCGCATCACCTGCCGGCTGCTGCCGGTCAACCAGCTGACACGCCGCACCGGCAGCGGTGGCCGCAGCGATACCCGCGCCGGGGTGCAGCGCCAGGCCCTGGTCAGCAACGTCGACACCGCGCTGCTGGTGATGGGCCTGGACCACGACTTCCAGCTGCGCCGGCTGGAGCGCTACCTGGCCCTGGCACAGTTGGCCGGCGTGGCCGCAGTGCTGGTGCTGAGCAAGGCCGACACGGTGGCGCCGGCGCTGGCGGCCCGCCGCCTGGCCGAGGCCGCCGACGTGCTGCCGGCGCGCATGCCGGCGCTGGCGCTGGACCTGCGTCAGCCCCAGGCTGCCGGCGCGCTGTCGGGCTGGCTGCAAACGGGCCAGACGCTGGTGCTGCTGGGCAGCAGCGGCGCTGGCAAGAGCACCCTGGCCAACACGCTGGTGCAGGCGCACGGCCTGCCGGCCGGCCGCGACACCGGCGCGGCGCGGGCCGACGACAGCCGGGGCCGCCACACCACCACGGTGCGCACCCTGCTGCCGCTGCCTGGTGGTGCCTGCATCATCGACACGCCCGGCCTGCGCGCGCTGCGGCTGGACCTGGACGACGCCGGGCAACTGGCCGATGCCTTCGGCGACGTGGCCCGGCTGGCGCCGCAGTGCCGCTTCCGCGACTGCCAGCACCAGCAGGAGCCAGGCTGCGCGGTGCAGCAGGCGGTGCCTGCGCCGCGCTTGTCGAACTTCCACAAGCTGCTGCGCGAGGCCAGGCGCGACACGGTGACGGCGCTGGAACGCCAGCAGCAGCTGGCGCAGTGGAAGCAGCGCGGCCGCGCCGGCGCGGCACGGGCGCGCGCCAAGCGCGAACAAGACGCCTGAGCGGCAGGCGTGCCGGAGGCCATCCTGCGGGCGGGCATACTTCCGGCACCGGCCGCCCCGCCGTTCCTGGCCCGCCGCCATGCTGCTGCACATCCCCACCCTGATGCTGGCCCTGCTGCTGGGCTTTCTGCTGCTGACGCTGGCGTTGGGCGTGTCGCAGCGGGGTGTGCGAGCGCGGCCCGAGATCCGCCGCTGGACGCATGGCTGCTGGGCGCTGCTGGCCGGCCTTGCGCTGCTGGCCGGGCGGGTGGTGCTGCCGTTGGAGCTGTCGGTGGTGCTGGGCAATGCACTGATCTGCCTGGGGCTGGCGCTGTACGCCCAGGCGCTGCACCGCCTGCTGTGCGACAGCAACGGCCCGCGCGCATTGCTGCAGGTGCAGCCGGCCATCTGGCTGGCGCTGCTGCTGATGCTGGATTGGCCGCTGTACCAACGCACCGCGCTGCTGTCGCTGGTCTATTGCGCGCTGCTGTTGCCCAGTGTGGCGGTGATCCTGCGCCATGGCTGGCGTGCCGAGCGCTCGCTGCGCGCGATGGCGGTGACCATGGCACTGGCGGTGCTGGCCTTGCTGGTGCGGGCGGTGCATGCGCTGCTGCACCCCGAGGACTACGGCGATCTGATGCAGGCCAGCCTGGGCCAGGGGCTGACCTTCCTGGTTGCCTTCGTCTGTCTGCTGGGTGCGGGCTTCGGCTTCGTGCTGGCGGTGTTCGAACGGGTGGCCAGCCAGATGGAGGAGATGGCCACCCACGACGGGTTGACCGGCTGCTGGAACCGCAGCACCACCGACGCGCTGCTGGCGCATGAACTGCAGCGCGCGCACCGTGGCGGCTCGCCGGTGGCCTTCGTGCTGCTGGACCTGGACCACTTCAAGCAGGTGAACGACCGCCATGGCCACCGCACCGGCGACGCGGTTCTGCGCGCCTTTGCCGACGCGGTGCGGCGCCGCCTGCGCAGCTCGGACGTGTTCGGCCGCACCGGCGGCGAAGAATTCGGCCTGGTGCTGCCCGATACCGACATCGCCGGCGCCCGCTGGCTGGTAGAGGCGGTGCGCCGCGAAGTCGAGGCGCTGGTCGTCGCCGACAGCGACGGTGCGCCGGTGAAGGTGACGGTGTCGGCCGGCGTGGCCGTTGCCGACGCGCAGAGCCGCTTGTCGGGCGACCGGCTCTACGGCCAGGCCGACCAGAGCCTGTACGAAGCCAAGCGCGCCGGCCGCAACCGGGTGGAGGTGTACGGCATCGGCGCCGGCGCCTCCGCCGCGCTGCCGCTGGCCTGAGGGTCAGTAGTTCAGGCCCATCGCCTCGCGGACTTCTTTCATGGTCTGGCGTGCCACGGTGCGGGCGCGCTCGGTGCCCATTTCCACGATCCAGTGGATCTGCTTCGGGTTGGCCAGGAAAGTTTCAGCCCGCTCGCGCCAGGGTTGCTGCTCGCGGATGATCGCGTCGATCACCGGCTGCTTGCAGTCCAGGCAGCCGATGCCGGCGGTGGTGCAGCCCTGCTGCACCCAGGCGCGGGTGTCGGCATCGGTGTAGACCTTGTGGAACTCCCACACCGGGCATTTCTCGGGTGTGCCGGGGTCGGTGCGGCGGGCGCGTGCCGGGTCGGTCTTCATGCCGCGCACCTTCTGGGTGACCACCGCCGGGTCGTCGCGCATGGCGATCGCGTTGTTGCGGCTCTTGGCCATCTTGTCGCCGTCCAGGCCGGGCAGTTTGCTGGTCTCGGTGAGCAGCACGCCGGGCTCGGTCAGCACGCTCTTGCCGCTGCCCTTCAGGTGGCCCAGCAGCAGTTCGGTCTGGTCGTCGTTCAGCGTGCCTGCGGCCTGCGCCTTCCTGACCAGGGCTTCGCCCTTGGCCAGGGCTTCGACGGCGCCGTCCTGGCCGTAGGCCTTGCGCTGCTTCTCGGCATAACGCGCATCGTCCTTGCCCAGCAGTGCCAGCGCGGCGGCCACCTGGGCAGCATGGTCGGCGGCGCGGCCGTACAGGTGGTTGAAGCGGCGCGCCACCTCGCGGGTGATCTCCACATGCGGCGCCTGGTCCTCGCCCACCGGCACATGGCTGGCCTTGTAGATCAGGATGTCGGCGGCCTGCAGCAGCGGGTAGCCCAGGAAGCCGTAGGTCGCCAGGTCGCGGTCTTTGAGCTTCTCGATCTGGTCCTTGTAGGTCGGCACCCGCTCCAGCCAACCCAGCGGCGTGCCCATTGCCAACAGCGTGAACAACTCGGCATGTTCGGGTATGCGGCTTTGAATGAAGAGAGTGCAAGCTTCGGGGTCAAGACCTGCGGCCAGCCAGTCGACCACCATGTCGTAGACGTAGCGCTCCATCACCTCGCGTTCTTCGTAGTGCGTGGTCAGCGCATGCCAGTCGGCCACGAAGAAAAAACACTCGTACTCGCTTTGCATGCGCACCCAGTTCTTGAGCGCGCCGTGGTAGTGGCCCAGGTGCATCGCGCCGGTGGGGCGCATGCCGGAAAGAACCCGCTGGCGGGGGGGTGTGGACATGGGTGTTACCGCTGAAGCCAAATCAATGAGGCGCTGATTGTCTCAGGCTTGCGCTGGGCATCCGGCTGTTGGGCCTCTGGCTGCTGGGCATCTCGCTGCTGGGCTGCTTGCAGCTCGCCGCTGCCTCGACAGCGAGCTCTCGCCTGCTGTTGTCGGTACGCCCGCAGCAGCCCGCCACAGCCAAGCACTTGGCTACACTGCGCCCGCCATGAAACGCATCGTCATCCTGATCTCCGGCCGCGGCTCCAACCTGGAAGCGCTGGTGCGCAGTTGCGCTGAGGAAAAGTGGCCGGCCCAGGTGGTGGCGGTGATTGCCAACCGGGCCGACGCTGCGGGCTTGCAGTTTGCGCAGATGCACGGCATCACCGCCGTCTGCGTGCCGCACCGCGACTTCGGTTCGCGCCAGGGCTTTGACGCTGCGTTGGCTGAGGCGGTGCAATCTTTTGCGCCTGATCTGGTGCTGCTGGCAGGCTTCATGCGCATCCTGGGTACCGCTTTCGTGCACAAATTCGAGGGGCGGATGCTCAACATCCATCCTTCTTTGTTGCCGGCTTTCCCGGGCTTGCACACCCACCGCCGAGCCCTGCACGCCGGGTGCCAGGTCAGCGGGGCCAGCGTGCATCTGGTGACGCCAGAGCTGGACCACGGGCCGATCCTGATGCAAAGCGTGGTGCCGGTGCTGCCGGGTGACGACGAAACAAGCCTGGCGCGCCGCGTGCTGGCTACAGAGCATGTGATCTACCCCACCTGCGTGCGCTGGATGCTGCAGGGCAAGCTGGCACTGAAGGACGGGCGCATGGTGCATCGTGAGGGCGCCTCGCAGGTCTGGATCTGAGGGTTGTACCGGTCCTGCCGTATCCGTCGCGTCCGCCTCGTTCGCCTCGTTCGCCTCGCTCGGAGGCATGCAGACAGATGTGAACTTCAGCCGGCCCCTGTCACCCGGGCAGATACATTTCGCGTTAAATGAACTCTCAAGCCCAGCAGGAGCAAACATGTCCTTCAACAAAAAACTACGAGCAGCGAGCCTGGCAGCCAGCGCTGCGCTTTGGCTCACTTTGGCGCCTTCTTCGGCCACGGCCCAAGCGGGCGCGGGTGGCGCTGGAGCCGGTGGGCCCAGCGATCCTCCGAACACCGGCAGCAGCAGCAGCAGCGACAGCGGCACCAGGACCATCCTGAGCCGCAACCCAGGCAGCCGCTGGGAGCGCTGCGCAGACGAAAACCAGATCTGCCGTTTTGAAGGTGATGCGGTGGTGCGCTACGGTGCACAAGGCCAGTACGTCTACCGGGTGCTGCGCAACCGCGTGATCTGCGACACGCAGGAATTTGGTGACCCCGCTTTTGGCCAGTACAAGAGTTGTGATGTCAACTTTGATCTGAGCCAGCAAGTCGGAGGCAGTGGCGGTCCCCCCGCTCCTGTTGGACCCGTTGCCCCGGGTGTACCGGCCACCACCGCCGATGGCTGGAGGTACTGCGCGGGCGAGGGCCAGAACTGCAGCTTCAGCGGCGAGGCCCGGGTGCGCTTCGGCACCGACAACCGATTCGTCTACCGCAACGCACAAGGCGGCGTGCGCTGCAGTACCGATGTCTTCGGCGACCCGGCATTCGGAGCCGCCAAACAATGCCAATTCCAACCCTTGCTGGCCAACCGACCCAAGCCCGACGCCCAAGGCTGGGAACAGTGCGCCAGGGAAGGCGGCACCTGCAACTTTGCCGGCCCGGCCGAGGTGCGCTTTGGCGCCAACGGGCGCTATCTGACCCGCAAGGCCTTGAACGGCGCGCCCTGCACAGTGACGGCTTTTGGCGGTGACCCGGCCTTTGGCCAGAGCAAAGCCTGCCAGTTGCGCTACCTGGCGCGCTGAGGCGGCGGTCTGCGACCCAGGCTGCACGATCCGGGTTGCTCGTTGCGGGCTGCACGATTCGGGCCCCATCCTGGATCGTGTGACACTGCAGGTTTTTCCACATGCATCCCAACGCCCTGCTGGAGTTGAGCAGCGAACTGCTGCAAAGCGTCCTCAAGCTAGACGCCCCCGCCGACACGCTGGTGTCGATGTTCTTTCGCAAACACCGGGCCCTGGGCCAGCGTGAGCGTCATACGCTGGCCGAGACCAGCTACGCCGTGTTGCGCAAGAAGCTGCTGTACCAGCACCAGGCGCAATCGGGCAGCGGCCCGCTGGAGCGCCGCCTGGCGATCCTGGCCTGGCAAGGCAACGAGGCTTTTCTGCGCGCCGCGCTAGAGACCCACGAGCAGCAGTGGCTGCAGCGCGTGCAAGCCATCGATGTGCAAACGCTGCCCGAAAAGCTGCGCCACAACCTGCCGGACTGGCTGGCCAACCCGCTGCGCGAGTTGCTGGGCGACGACGCAACAGGCGGCTTCTGGCCGCTGGTGGACAGCCTGAACGGCATGGCGGGGCTGGATCTGCGCGTGAACCTGATCAAAGCCAAGCGCGAAGACATGCAGCAACAACTGCGGGCCGCTGGCATCGAGGCCGAGCTGACACCGTTTTCGCCCTGGGGCTTGCGCGTGCAAGGCCGGCCTGATTTGCACAAGCTGGATTTCTTCAAACAGGGCCACCTTGAAGTGCAGGACGAAGGCAGCCAGTTGCTGGCCTTGCTGACGGGTGCGAAGCGTGGCGAAATGGTGGTGGACTTCTGCGCCGGCGCCGGCGGCAAGACACTGGCACTGGGGGCGATGATGCGCAATACCGGGCGCCTGTACGCCTTTGATGTCTCGGGCCACCGGCTGGATTCACTGAAGCCCAGGCTGGCGCGCAGTGGTTTGAGCAACGTGCATCCGGCGCAACTGGCACACGAAAGAGACGAGCGCGTCAAACGGCTGGCGGGCAAGATCGACCGCGTGCTGGTCGACGCACCCTGCACCGGCCTGGGCACTTTGCGCCGCAACCCCGACCTGAAGTGGCGCCAGAGCCCGGCCACCTTGAGCGAGTTGCAAGACAAACAAAACGCGATCCTGGCCAGTGCGGCGCGCCTGCTCAAGCCCGGCGGGCGGCTGGTCTACGCCACCTGCAGCCTGCTGCCGGCGGAAAACGAACGTGTCGCCGAAGCCTTCACAGAAGCCAACACTGCCGACTTTGAAGTCTTGCCCGTGGCCGACCTGCTGCAGCAAGCGCAGGTCGATCCAGCACACACGCTGGTGCAAGGCCCCTACCTGAGACTTTGGCCCCATCTGCATGGCACCGACGGCTTCTTTGCTGCGGCCTGGCAGCGTCGCTGAGCGGTTGGTGAGGGCTCTGGAGTCAGAGGCTGAGAGTTTTTCGAGCGTGACCGAGCAGCGCGTCAAAAGGCGTCCGATCTAGGCGCAAAGCACAGCCATAGCT
>JBBRVT010000230.1:0-7493 GCA_038246615.1 Burkholderiales bacterium | reverse complement strand
GTGAAGGCGGCCAGGTGGGCAGCCAGCGCCTCGATCTGCGCCTGCTGCTGCTTGACGGCCTCGATCAGTGGCGCCACCAGCACCGCGTAGTTCACGCCCTTCAGGCCCTCGGGGCCGATCGACACCGCCTCGGGGTAGACCGCCTCCACCTCCTGGGCGATCAGGCCGATCGACGGGTCGGTGCCGGCGGCGGGATCGATCCACCGATAGCGCAGGCCACGCAGCCTGCAGAGGTCGGCCAGGGCCGATGACAGGGGCTCGAGACTGTGCTTGGAACGCAGGTCGGACTGGTTGTACTGCCCCTGGTTGGTCCACATCCTGCCGGCCGCGAAGCCACCACCATAGGCGGTGTTGGCGGCGTTCGACATGCGCAGCCAGTCGTCATTGGTGTACCAGTCGCCCACGGCAGACATGCGCCACTTGTCACCCAGCTGCAGCACATTCATCTTCACCACGCCGGCGTCGTTGATCGACAGGCCGAAGCGGTTGCCCTCGGGCATGACGATCGAGAACAGGTTGCCGTCGCGCACGCCGATGTCCCAGAAGCGGCCGGCACCGGTGCCGCCGCTGCGGCCCATGCGGATGGAGGCGCGCTTATCCGATGGGTCCCACACCACATGCGGGTTGAAGAACATGATGCCCGACGCACCACCGGCGCCGATGGTGACGTACTCGCTGCCCTTGTCGCCCCACAGCTGGGTGGTGTTGACGATGAAGCGGTCCCAGGCACCGGCGCCGCCGGTCTGCACATGCAGCTTGCCCACCGGTGCGTTGGTGCCGATGCCCACGTTGCCCAGCCCGGGCATCAGCGCGATGTGGTCGTCGGCATCGTTGGAGGTGCCGATCTCCAGCGTGGTCTGCTCGCCCAGCCGCGCGTAGTAGCGGATCCAGGCGCTGTCGCTGCCACCGCCGCCGGGGTCGGGCGAGAACAGGATGCCGCGGTCGGCGCTGGCGCCGGCACTGACCATCAGCGCGCCGTCGCGCACCTCGAGCTTGGCGCGCGGGTCGGGCGTGCCCATGCCCACATTGCCCTTGCCGTCGAGCACCAGGTCGGCGATGTTCCAGGGCTCGCGGATGAAGTACATGCGGTCGCTGTTGACATGGATGGCCCAGTCGCCGTGGTCGGTGTCGATGAAGTCGATCTGGGGTGCGTTGCCCTTGATCTGCAACTGGCCGCTGAGCTTCATCCGCGAATCGGGGTCGGGCGCCGCGCCGACATTGGCCACCAGCCGCAGCGCACCGTTGACCTGCAGCTGAGCGCCGGGTGCCACCGTGCCCACGCCCACCTGGCCGGTGGCCTGGTCGATGAACAGCCGCGGCGTGCCGTCGCCGTCGGTGAAGCCCAGGCCGGCACGCCCGGTCTGCGGGTTGCGCGGGTCGTTGCGCGGGCTCAGCGCCAGGCTGAAGGCCGGCTTGGCATCGTTGAAGTTGCGGTACAGGTTCAGCAGCTTCTTCTGGCTGCTGTCGTCGCCGTCGGCCTGCAGGCTCAGCGGCTCGCCGGGCGGCTTGGCGATGCCGTCGTCACGCTGGTTCAGCGCTGCGCCGATCAGCTCCTCGAAGTTGCTGGCCGTGGGCACGGCGTTCTTGACGAAATACGACTTCAGCGTTTCGCGGCCGGTCTGGTCGATCTTCATGGGGGTGCTCCTGGGTCATGCAATGGCGAAGTCGAGCTCGATGCGCATGCTGCCGATGCCGTCGAAGCCCTGCACGCGCTGGTCGTTCGCGGCGATCACGTCGAATTCATGGCGGTCGGCGGCCACCAGCACCGCGTCGGCCCGCTGCGGGGTGATGCTGTGCACCGGCTGGTCGGGCACCAGGGTGAAGCGGCCCTGGTCACCGGTGAACAGGCGCAGGCCGGCGATGTAGTCGACATACGGCCGCGTCTCGATGAAGTGCAGGATGCTGTTGGCATACAGGCTGCCGCCGATCACCAGGTCGGCCCCGTCGGCATAGGCCCAGGGCGACAGGAAGCGGTTCAGGTCGTCATTGAGCTGCTGGCGGCACCAGCCGTCGTCGGTGCCCGGCATGAAGCGCACGCCGCAGCGCACCTTCACCGGGATGAAGTGCGCATTGCGCACCCGCAGGCGCGCGGCGGCGGGCAGCTTGTCGGCCAGGAAGGCGCCGATGTCGGCGATCAATTCGGCACTGGCGCGCGGGGCGAACGGGTCGAAGGGCTGGCGCTGGGTGATGTCGGGCACCACGATCAGGTCGACCGCGCCGGGCTCGGGCTGCCAGCGGGCGTCGGCACGCAGGCACTTGACCTTGTAGAGCTGCGGAAACTGCGCCAGCACCAGGTGCTCGTAGTCCCAGGGCGTGAGCGCACGCTGGCGGTGGCGCAGGCGCTCGGCCACGCGGGTGTTGAAGGCGCCGCCCTGCTCGGCCGGCCGGCCGCCGAAGCTGCTGTAGGGCTGCGCAACCGCCGCCAGACCGGGCACCGGCTCCACCGGCCCGGTGATCTGCAGCGGCGGCATGGCGCGGCCCAGGTCGTCGCCGGTGTGGGCGGCATCCAGGCGCTCGGCCAGCACCGCATGCGGATGCAGGCCGACCAGGTCACACACCCCCGACACCGCGCGCTGGCGTTGCAGCCGCAGCCACACCAGGCCGCTGCGCGGCATGGGCTGGCCATCGAGAGGCACTGCCCGGGCCATCACGGTGCCGGGCGCCACTGCGGGCAACTGCAATTCGACGATGCCGGCGTTGACCAGATCGCGCGTGCCATCGGCCAGCAGGCTGCCTTCCAGCGGGCCCTGCTGCAGCGATCGCCAGCGGCCGCCGTCCAGCACCGACCAGTGCACCGGCTCGGGCAGCGCCTCGGGGTCGGCGCTGCCTTCGGCCACCTGCACCAGCAGCGACAGCCGCTGCGGCGCCTGCACGCCGGCCAGGCCGATGTAGAGCTCGCCCTGGGCCGGCAGGTCGGGCAGCAGCGGCACGGCGCTGCCGGCATCGATGCCGGCCTGCGGCCCCAGCGCCACATGGCCGAAGGGCAGCACATGGTGCAGCGTGGCCGGCGGCTGGGCCGCGCCGCGCGGCACGAAGGGCGGCGGCACGGCGGGCTGCTCCAGGCTGGCGCTGTAGTCGGCCACCAGGCTCTTGAGCCTGGGGGTGTAGGGCGGATTGACGAGGAAGTTGTCGGCCACCGGCTTGGGCGCACCGGGCGCGGTGGCGGCAGCCATGGCCGCCGCCAGTTGCAGCGACAGCCTGAGCGCCTGCGCCGGGTACAGGCTGTGCTGAAGATCACCGGCCAGCTCCCAGACCCAGCTGCGGCGGCCGTCGGCCGCGGCGGCCGCGCCATCTGCAGGCCCGGTGCCCAGCCGGCCGGGTTCGGCCACACCGGTGGGGCTGAGCAGCAGCGCACCCGGGCTGTCGGCATCGCCGAACAGGCGCAGCGGCTGCGGTGCGGCGTTGAACACCGCGCCGTCACGCAGGCCCACCCGCACGGTGAAGCCGGGGCCCGACGGGCTGCCCGGGTAGTTGGCGTAGTGCGCCTTCAGCGAGGCCGGGCCGCCCATCCAGCTGCCGCGAAAGCTGACGCTGTCCAGCGCCTTGCCCACCAGCTCGGGGTGGGCGATGGACAGGCGCGCGCCACTGGCGGGCTGGCTGCCGAAGGGCTCGAACGGCTTCTTCGCATCCAGCACCGACTGGTCGTTCTGCAGCGCCAGCGCGGCCAGGCCAACAACCCGCACCTGCAGCTGCAGCCGGCGCAGCTGCAGGCCCGCCAGCGCCTGGTAGGCGCTGTGCTGGCAATCGAAACCGTCGTGCCAGAACGGGCGCAGCATCAGCCGCAGCACCGGCGCAGCCGACTGCAGGCCATGCAGCGCCGCGCTGGGCACCACCACCGCCGGCTGCTGCTCACCCAGGCCGCAGCGCAGCACCAGGGCGCGCAGGGCGCCGGTCTCGATACCGGCCACCGCCGGGTAGCCGTCGAAGCCCGGGCGCAGCCAGGCCAGTTGCAGGGTGTCGGGCGCCACCCAGCCCTCTGGCCCGCTGAGCTGCACCTCGAACGGGTTGAAGCCGGCCACCAGCGGCGCACCATCGGCCGGCGCCAGCAGCGCCAGCAGGGCACGGGCGTCGAAATTGGCAGCGTCGCCGTCGAAGCCCAGCACCAGGGTGATCTGGCGCTGGCCCTCGGCCAGGGCCAGCAGCGGCGCAGCCACGGCCAGGCCCAGCACCGGCGCAGGCACCGGCAGGCGCTGGCCGGCTGCAGCCAGGTTGCCGAAGGGCTGCCAGCGCGGCGCGGCACCGTCGGCCACCGGCGCCAGCGGCTGCACGCTGCGGGCATCGGCCGCCGGGTAGGCGTGGTGCCAGACGCGCTGCACCGGCGCGCCGATGGCACCGCCCGGGCGGTTGCGCTGCACCTGCTCCAGCAGCACGGCCGCCTGGGCCCAGTCGGCCGCAGCGGGTGCGGTGCCGGCTGCCGCGTTATCCGCCAGGCCCTGCAGCCAGGCGAGGTCGGCCGCCGACAGGCCCAGCGACGACAGCCGCGACCACGCCGCATCCAGCGGCAGGGCCAGGCCGGTGGCGGCAGCCACCATGTCGGCCAGCGCCTGCAGCGGTGCGCGCAGCCGCAGCCGAGGGTCGGCGGCGCGTTGCAGGGCCTGCTGGCGGCGGCGCACCTGCACCACGCTGAAGGCCTCGGTCCACAGGGCATGCACCCGGGCCCAGTCGGCGTCGTCGGCCGGGGTGTTGGCCAGCAGCGTGGGCGGCAGTGCCAGGCTGCGCCGCGCCACCGCCATCACGAAGCGGAAGGCCTCGGCCGACATGCCCATGTACTGCTCGATGGCGACGAAGCCCTGGTGCTGCCCGGCCAGCGCGCCCAGCGCCGGCAGCGGCCAGGCCGGCAGGCCATGGGTGATGGCCAGCAGCGCATCCACGTCGCGCAGGCTGCGCTGGTCCGCGCTCAGCACCAGCGCCGGCTGCAGGCGCCGGCCTGCCGTCTCCAGCAGGCTGACGATCTCGCGCCACTGGCCATCGGCCCGCAGCTTGGTCTGCATCAGGCTGCGGAATTCGGGCAGCGTCAGGCGCAGCGTGTCGGTGACGAAGGTCTGCACCTCGGGCCGGTCGGCCAGCAGCGCATGCACGTCTTCGATGCGGGTGACTTCGGGCAGCTGGTCGTAGAGCCGGGCGTAGGCGCGCACGCCCAGACCCAGCGCGGCGCGCAGGTTGGCGTGGAAGTCGTCTGCCCGCGCGGCCGGCAGCTGGAAGGCGGGGTCGCGCCGGCGGCCGGCTTGCGCCAGCAGCGCGTTGATGGCGGCCCAGTCGGCGGCGTCGCCGTCCAGCCGGTGCTGGCGCAGCTGCATCAGGCGGCGGAAGTCGTCGAACAACGGCATGCCCAGCCCGGTGGCGACGAAGTCGACCACCTGCTGCGCCTGCACCAGGGTGTCGAAGTCGATCTCGGCCGGCGGCTGGCCGGCCGGCGCTGCGGCGGGCAGGCCGGGGCAGACCGGCACCGGCAGCGCGTCACCCGGGTTGGGCGCGCCGATTGCGATGCGCAGCATCGCCAGGAAGGCCTGCTGCCGCGTGCCGCCTTGCAGGTACTGGCGGCTGGCCTGGGCGATGCCGGTCTGGCGGATGTGCACCCGCAGCGAGCACAGTGCCGCCGCCCGCACCTGGCTGGCCACCAGATCGGCCCCGGTGCGGAACAGCCTGGGCTGGCCGGCGGCATCTTGCCCGGCGCGCAGCAGCGTGCCGGCGGGCAGCAGCAGGCGGCTGCGCCGCTCGTCGGGCTGCACCAGCAGGTGCACCCGGTCGGCCACCGCCGGCTGCGCCACCATGTGCAGCACCTGGCGGTAGAAGTGGTCGAGGTGGCGGGCGCTGAAGCGGTTGAGCTGCGCGCGGGTCAGGCCCAGCAGGTCGAGGCAGGCCAGCAGCAGTGCCAGTGGCGGGCGCGCCAGCACGGCACCGGGCGCCTGCGCCCAGGCCCCGGGCGCGCCGGCATCCACCGCAGCGCGCTGCACCGCGTCGGCGGCATCCACCAGCTGCTGCGGCGGTGGGAACAGCGCCTGCCAGTCGCCGCGGTCGTCGCCGGTGTCGTCGACATACACCAGCCCGGCGGCATAGGCGCGGGCAAAGGCCAGCGCATCGGCCAGGCCCCAGCTGTCCAGCACCGCATGGGCAGGGTCCAGCGCCGGGCGCTGGCGGCCGGCCTGGCTGCTGCCGTCGTGCAGGGGGATGTCCATCGGGCGGGCGTGGCGGTCTGGGCCGGGGTTGGTCAGCCGGCGCTGACCTGCTGGTTGACCGGCATGAACTGGCCCTGGCCGCTGTACTGCGGCGTGGCGTCGGGCACCGGGCCGGCCGGCGTGGGCAGCTGCGCCGGGCTCTGCACCTCGAACCTGGCGATGAACATGCCGCCCTTCAGCAGCACCAGCTTGCCGCCGGTCTGGGTCAGCATCGCCTTCTGGTCGGGCGCCAGGCTGGCGATCTTCAACGTGCCCACGCCGGGGATCGGGTGGCTGGGCGTCATGTAGGTGCAACCGGGCACCGACACCCGGGCCTCGTCGCCGTCGACGCAGATCTTCTTGCCGCCGATGGTCGCCGGCCCGCTGCCGGCAATCTGGCCCGGCTGCACCACCACGATGGCCGGCGCGAACACCGGCAGGAACAGCACCATGTCGCCATCGGTCAGCACCTTGTCGCCCATCACGGCACCCCGGCCACGCTGGCTTCGCGCAGGTAGAACGGATAGACCAGGTTGAAGCGTGCGTTGGTGGCGCGCACGGTGTAGTCGATGTCGACCAGCAGCACGCCGTCACCCGCGCGCTCGGCCGACACCCGCACCTCGTCGAGCCGGATGCGCGGCTCGTGGTGCAGGATGGCGTCGCTGACCAGGTCACGCACCTGGCCCACCATGCGCTGGCTGACCTCGCCGAACAGGAAGGCGCCGAGCTCGCAGCCGAAGTCGTCGCGCATCACCCGCTCACCGCGCCGGGTGGCCAGCAGGATGGCCAGGCTCTGGGCGATGTCGTCATGGCCGCTGACCATGGCCACGCCCGCGCCGCCGGCCTCGAAGCGCGGCGGAAAGGCCCAGCCGGTGCCCAGGAAGTCAGCGCCCGCAGCCATGGCTCAGCCAGCCTGCGCGCCGGCCTGCGCCGTCTGGGCCTGGGCCTGGGGATGGCTCTGGGCATGGGTCTGGGTCTGGGTCTGGGCCTGGGCCTGGGCCTGGATCTGCTCGCCAGCCTGGGTCTGGATCTTGCCCACCAGGGCGAACACCCGGGCGAACGGCAGATGGCCGACGCCTTCGAGCACCAGGTTCAGTTCGTCGAGGCTCAGTCGCAGCTGGATATCGGTCATGGCGTGGGCCGCAGCGGGCCGTTGGGTGGTGGGTGGTGCTGGGTGGTGGTGGTGGGTGGTGTCATGGCATGCGTTGATGGCGGCCTGGGTGGGGGGCAGGATGGGGGGCAGGATGGCGGGCAGGCGGGGCAGCTAATTCATGTCGATCTTGCTGCCCTTGACGGTGACATTGCCCTCTGCCTGGAGCTGCAAGTCCTTGGCCGAGG
>JBBRVT010000229.1:0-7539 GCA_038246615.1 Burkholderiales bacterium | reverse complement strand
TCGACGCTGGCGATGGTGATGGTGCCGTCTTCGCCGATGTCGATGGTGCAGCCGGTTTCCTCGGTCAGCGCGCGGATGGTGGCGCCGCCCTTGCCGATCACGTCGCGGATCTTGTCGGGGTTGATCTTCATGGTGTAGAGGCGCGGCGCGAACTGGCTCACCTCGGCCTTGGCCTCGCCCACCGACGACTGCATGCAGCCCAGGATGTGCAGGCGCGCTTCCTTGGCCTGGGCCAGTGCCACCTGCATGATCTCCTTGGTGATGCCCTGGATCTTGATGTCCATCTGCAGCGCGGTGATGCCACCGGTGGTGCCGGCCACCTTGAAGTCCATGTCGCCCAGATGATCTTCGTCGCCCAGGATGTCGGTCAGCACGGCGAAACGACTGCCGTCCTTGATCAGGCCCATCGCGATGCCGGCCACATGGGCCTTCATCGGCACGCCGGCGTCCATCAGGGCCAGGCAGCCGCCGCAAACACTGGCCATGCTCGACGAGCCGTTGGATTCGGTGATCTCCGAGACGACGCGGATGGTGTAGGGAAAGTCTTCCTTGCTGGGCAGCGCGGCGATCAGCGAGCGCTTGGCCAACCGACCATGGCCGATCTCGCGCCGCTTGGGGCTGCCCACGCGGCCGGTTTCGCCGGTGGCGAACGGTGGCATGTTGTAGTGCAGCATGAAGCGGTCTTCATAGTCGCCGGCCAGCGCGTCGATGCGCTGGGCGTCGCGGTCGGTGCCCAGGGTGGCGATCACCAGGGCCTGTGTCTCGCCGCGGGTGAACAGCGCCGAGCCATGGGTGCGCGGCAGCACGCCGGTGCGGATCTCGATCGGGCGCACGGTGCGGGTGTCGCGGCCGTCGATGCGCGGCTCGCCGGCCAGGATCTGGCCACGCACGATGCGGGCCTCGATCTCGAACAGCAGGCCTTCGACTTCCGCCTTGTCGAAGCTGGTGCCGTCGCCCTTCAGCGCGGCCGTCACGCTGCTGGTCACGTCGCGACAGGCCTGGGTGCGGGCCTGCTTGCTGCGGATCTGGTAGGCCGCGCGCAGCGGGCCTTCGGCCAGCTCGGTCACGCGGGCGATGAAGGGCTCGTTCTTGGCCGGCGGCGTCCAGGCCCAGTCGGCCTTGCCGGCGTCGCGCACCAGTTCGTGGATGGCGTTGATGGCGATCTTGCCCATGTCGTGGCCGAAGACCACGGCGCCCAGCATCACTTCTTCGCTGAGCTGGTCGGCCTCGCTCTCGACCATCAGCACGGCGGCTTCGGTGCCGGCCACCACCAGGTCCATCTGGCTGTTGGCCAGCTCGGTCTTGCCCGGGTTCAGCACGTACTGGCCGTTGACATAGCCGACACGCGCGGCGCCGATCGGTCCAGTGAAGGGAATGCCGGAAATGCTCAGCGCGGCGCTGGTGCCGATCATCGCGGCGATGTCGGCCTGGACCTCGGGGTTCAGGCTCAGCACATGGATCACCACCTGCACTTCATTGAGGAATCCCTCAGGGAACAGCGGGCGGATCGGGCGGTCGATCAGGCGGCTGGTCAGGGTCTCCAGCTCGCTGGGGCGGCCTTCGCGCTTGAAGAAGCTGCCGGGGATGCGGCCGGCGGCATAGGTCTTCTCGATGTAGTCGACGGTCAGCGGGAAGAAATCCTGGCCGGCCTTGGCGTCGGTCTTGGCCACCACGGTGGCCAGCACCACGGTGCCTTCGATGTCGACAATGACGGCGCCGCTGGACTGGCGGGCGATCTCGCCGGTTTCCAGCACGACCTGGTGGTTGCCCCAGGTGAAGGTCTTGGTGACTTTGTTGAACAGGCTCATGGAATCATCTCCGGTGGTGTTGCGACATGCATCTGCGGCGCACTTGCGGTGGCGCCGGTGGATACCGGGAGCGTGAGGCCTCGTTCGCACTTCTGGCGGGATGCCATTCCAGTGAAGTCCATCAGGACGCCGTTGGAATGACACAGCACTGCTGATGACGAAGCGGAGTTCAGCTCCAAAACACGAAGAGCCTGTGCTGGGGGATGCCAGACAGGCTCTTCATCACGTCAAACGATTACTTGCGCAGGCCCAGCTTGGCGATCAGCGCGGTGTAGCGCTCGGGCGCCTTGCCCTTCAGGTAGTCAAGCAGCTTGCGGCGGCGCGAGACCATGCGCAGCAGGCCGCGGCGGCCGTGGTGGTCCTTCAGGTGGGTCTTGAAGTGGGGGGTCAGGTCGTTGATGCGCGCGGTCAGCAGCGCCACCTGGACTTCCGGGCTGCCGGTGTCGCCGGTGCTGCGGGCATTGGCGCTGACGACGCCGGCACGGATGGTCTTGTCGATGGACATGGTGTTTCCTGGAGCAATGGAAGCCGCCATGGTCAACGCTTTGCGCTGGCTGCGGTTTCCGGTTTCTGACTTGCGGTCGCGGGTGAAACCAACCTGCGCCGTGCTGTGGTGTCTTGACGCGCCAGGCAAGTACCCGGCAGCGCAAAACCTGCAGATTATAGCCTGAGCGCCTGCTTCAGCCGTTCAACGCCGGCCAGCAGGCGCTGTGTGTCCTGTGACGCGAAGCACCAGCGCAGCCAGCCTTCGCCCTCGGGCCCGAAGGCCGCGCCGGGGGCCAGGCCCAGGCCGTTCTCGGCCACCAGCCGCTTGGCAAAGGCCAGCGAATCGTCCGCGCCCGGTACACGGAACCAGGCATACATGCCGCCGTCGGGCATGGCCACCTGCACGCCAGGCAGGGCCGCCAGCGCCGGGCACAGCGCATCGCGCCCGGCCTGCAGCCGGGCCACCAGGGGCGCCACGAAGCTGTCAGCCATGGCCAGCGCCTGCAGGCCGCCACGCTGCACGAACACCGGCGCGCAGCTGCTGTTGAATTCGATCAGCTTGCCCACCGCGTCCAGATGGCCTGCCGGCAGCAGCAACCAGCCCAGGCGCCAGCCGGTCATCAGGAAGCTCTTGGAAAAGCTGTGCACCACGACCAGCCGGTCGTCGGGCAGGCTGATGTCGGAAAAGCTCGGTGCCGCAGATCCACCGGCGAACCAGACCCGGTCGTAGACCTCGTCGGCCACGATCCAGGTGCCGGTGCGCCGGCAATGTGCCAGCAGGGCCTGCTGCTCGGCGCGGGTCAGCGTCCAGCCGGTGGGGTTGTTCGGCGCGTTCAGCAGCAGCACCCGGGTGGCGGGCGTCACCACGGCCAGCAGGTGGTCGAGATCGAGCCGCCAGGCGCCGGCGGCATCGGGCGCCAGCGGCACGCGCAGCACGCGTGCGCCCAGGATAGACGGCTGCGCGGGCAGGTTGGGCCACACCGGCACCACCACCGCCACCTCGTCGCCGGCATCGACGAGCAGCTGCATCGCCGTCATCAGCGCGGTGACACCTGACGACGTCACGGCGATGCGGTCCGGTCCCGGGTCACCATGCAGGCCGGCGGTGTAACTGCGCAGCGCCTCGCGCAATTCGGCCAGGCCCAGGTTGTGGCTGTAGAAGGTCTCGCCGCGCAGCAGCGCGTCGGCTGCAGCCTGGCGCACTTCAATGGGCGTCGCTTCGTCGCTCTCGCCGAACCAGAAGGCCAGCACATCGGGCCGGCCCAGGCCAACGTTCGCGACGTCACGGATCTTGCTGCCGGGCAGCTGGGCAATGGTGGTGCGCATGGCGGTGGGTGGATCGGTTTTCAAGGGCCGGGCAGCTTGCGCCGGGGCAAAGGATCGGCCTCTTGGAACAAGCCGGGGTGGGGTCCATTCAGGGGCATGGGCAGCACGACGCAAGCACCGCGACCGGCCGCCCACACAACCCAACCAGCCCGGGAGTTGACCATGTTTCCCGTGCCGATCACCCGCCACGGCGCCGAACTGGCGCGCTCCTTCGACCGCCCGGAACATGGCGTGCTGACGCTGGCCAGGCGCAGCGCCAGCCGGGCCGCGCAACCCGCCGTCAACTGGGCGCAGCGCTGCCGGCCATGGCCGGCAGCCGATCAGGCGCCGATCAGGCGCCGATCTGGTCCAGCGGCCAGCGCGGCCGCACGTCGAAGGCATGGTCCATCGACGCCTGCCCGGCGCCGGCCTGCAGCCGCATCGCTGCGGCCAGCGCGATCATCGCGCCGTTGTCGGTGCACAGCGCCAGCTCCGGGTAATGCACCCGGGCGCCACGGCGCCGTGCCGCCGCGTCGAGTTGGCGGCGCAGTTCGGCGTTGGCCCCCACGCCGCCGGAGACCACCAGCCGCTGCAGGCCGGTGGTCTGCAGCGCGGCCATCGACTTCTTTACCAGCACCTCGACGATGGCTGCCTGCGTGCTGGCGGCCAGGTCGGCCAGTTGCACGGCCGTGGGCGCCGGCCCCAGCTTGCGGTGCTGGGTGAGCACCGCCGTCTTCAGGCCGGCGAACGAAAAATCGAGGTTGCCGCTGTGCAGCAGCGGGCGCGGCAGCGCAAAGGCGTCGGCGCGCCCGCTCTCGGCCAGCCGCGCCAGCGCCGGCCCGCCGGGGTAGCCCAGGCCCATCAGCTTGGCGCTCTTGTCGAAGGCTTCGCCTGCGGCGTCGTCGATGCTCTCACCCAGCAGCCTGTAGCGGCCCACGCCGTCGACCTGCATCAGCTGGGTGTGCCCGCCCGAGACCAGCAGCGCGACGAATGGAAACTCGGGCGGGTCGGCCGACAGGAAGGGTGACAGCAGATGCCCTTCCAGGTGGTGCACTCCCAGCACCGGCTTGCCCAGCGCGGCGGCCAGCGCGCAGGCCACGCCGGCGCCCACCAGCAGCGCGCCGGCCAGGCCCGGCCCGCGGGTGAAGGCCACCACGTCCAGATCGGCCAGCGTGGCGCCGGCCTCGGCCAGCACCTGGCGGGTGAGCGGCAACACGCGGCGGATGTGGTCGCGCGAAGCCAGCTCGGGCACCACACCGCCGTAGGCCTGGTGCATGCTGATCTGGCTGTGCAGCGCATGGGCACGCAACTCTGGAATGCCCTGGGCACGGGTGCGCACCAGCGCCACGCCGGTTTCGTCACACGATGACTCGATGCCCAGCACGTTCATGGCGCTCGAGTGTACGGGCCGCCCCGCGGCAGGCATCCGCCTTTGGTGCCTCGCAACCTGGCCTGGCGGCACCACCCATCGGCTCCGCCGGGGCGCGGCCCTTCGTCTTTAGTGAGCGCGCTGGTCACCGCCAGGCATGGTGCTTGCTCTACGTGAATCGACACTCTGCAACAGTGTCTTTCTATCTCCTCAGCAGGGCGCAGGCCCTTTGGTCCACCCCTCGGCATGCTGTGTCGGGGGGTTTTTTTTCCGACGCGCGGCCGACGCACCGCAGTGGCGCAACTGACTGCACCAGGCCGGTGAACAGGCTTCCGGGCGGCGAGGCGGCCGGTCGCCGCGGCGACAAGACCGCCTGCGGGGCGCTCGTCACAATCCTGCAGCATGGGAACTCTCTACCTCGTGCGCCATGGTCAGGCCTCGTTCGGCGCTGCCAACTACGACCAGCTCAGCCCCCTGGGCGTGCAGCAGTGCCAGCGCCTGGGTGCGTACTTCGCTGCCAAGGGTCGGCGGTTTGCTGCGGTGTACACCGGCACGCTGCAGCGGCAGATCCAGAGCCACAGCGCGCTGGCCGAGGGCCTGGGCCTGGGCCCGACCGACGGCCCGGCGGCGGTGCAACTGCCGGGGCTCAACGAGTACGACAGCCATGCGGTGATCGCCGCCGTCCATCCGCAGCCGCTGGCCAAGGCCGACACGCCCGAGGCCTACCGCCAGCACTTCCGCATCCTGCGCGACGGCCTGGCCGCCTGGATGGCCGGCCGCACCCGGCCGCAGGGCATGCCCGCCTATGCCGACTTCGTCGCCGGCATCCACGACGCGCTGGCGCGGGTGCGGGCCGAGCCCGAGGGCGACGTGCTGGTGGTCAGCAGCGGCGGGCCGATCTCCACCGTGGTGGCCCAGGTGCTGGGTGCGCCGGCCGAGACCAGCATCGAGCTGAACCTGCGTATCCGCAACAGCGCGGTCAGCGAGTTCGCGTTCAACCCCAAGCGGCTGTCGCTGGTCACTTTCAACACCCTGCCCCACCTGGACAGCGACGCCCCCGCCAGCTGGGTGACGCACACCTGACCCGACCCGCTCAGGCGAGGTCGATCCAGATCTCGTTGCGGCGCAGGAACCAGGGCGTGATGGGCGGGTTGTAGCGCGACAGCACCGGCTCGCCCACGGCTTGCAGGCCGGCGGTGCGCAGCGCGGCTGTCAGCCGATCCAGGTGTTCGGCATAGTTCGCTGCACTCCAGAAGCCGGAGTAGCGCACCACCGCCACCCGCCGCGCGGGCACCAGGCGCACGCGGATGCGGCTGTCGTTGGGCACCGGCGCGTTCTCGGGCGTCACGCCCTTGGGCAGCACGAACTGCACCACGAAGCTGTCGCCGGCCGCTGTCTGGGTGACGGGCGTGGTCATCGCCAGCTTCTGCGGCGCCTGGGTGACGGGGGCCGTCATCGCCAGCTGGCGCGCACCCTGGTTGCCGCCGAAGATATAGCCCGCCAGGATCGGAAACGCGCTGTTGCTCGCAGACTCGGCCGGGCCAGGCACCGTCACCTCGGCCACGGTATAGGGGGCGTAGCGCCGCACTTCAATGGCGCCGCTGTCGTCGAGCGGGCGTTCCACCGTGTAGTCGGGTTCCTCGGTGGCGTGGGACACGGCGGGGCCGGCGGCCAGGGCCAGCACGAAGAGTCGGCGTTGCATGGGCGGTGGCGGTTGCTTGGTTGGTTGGCAGGAACCGGATGATGACAGCGCGGGCCGGCCCTGTCGGTGCGGTGGCCATCGCAACAGACCATCGCAGCAGACCATCGCAGTCAACCATCGCGGCCTGCGGTTCAAGACAATGGCTGCGCACGCTGGGCCAGCGCCCAGCCGATGTGGTCGGCCAGCAGCGCGTCGGCTGCGGGCAGGGCCTGCTGCAGCGCATCGGCCAAGGCCGCGTCGCCAGTCTCGCGCCAGGCATTGCCCAGCGCCACTGCCAGGTTGCGCCGCCAGCGGCTGATACCGATGCGGCGGATGGCACTGCCCTCGGTGTGGTGCAGGAAGGCGGCCTCGTCCCAGGCCCACAGCTGCAGCAGGCCGGCGTGGCCCAGGCCGTGGCGCTCGTCGAAGTCCGGCAGCGCGCTGCGCTGGGCAAACTTGTTCCAGGGGCAGGCCAGCTGGCAGTCGTCGCAACCGTAGATGCGATTGCCGATGGCGGCGCGAAACTCCACCGGAATGGGGCCGCTCAGCTCGATGGTGAGGTAGCTGATGCAGCGCCGCGCATCCAGCCGGTATGGCGCCACGATCGCCTGCGTGGGGCAGGCGGTGATGCAGGCACTGCAGGCGCCGCAATGCTCGCCCAGCACCGGCGTCAGCGGCAGGGCCAGGTCGATGTAGATCTCGCCCAGGAAGAACATCGAGCCGGCCTCGCGGTGCAGCACCAGCGTGTGCTTGCCGCGCCAGCCGATGCCGCTGCGGCTGGCCAGTTCGGCCTCCAGCACCGGCGCCGAGTCGGTGAACACCCGGTGGCCTACCGGACCCACCGCCTGCTGCAGCTGGTCAGCCAGAGCCTGCAGGCGCTGGCGCAGCAC
>JBBRVT010000228.1:0-7550 GCA_038246615.1 Burkholderiales bacterium | reverse complement strand
GCCTCCACGAACTGACCGACGCCGAAACCGATCAGCCCGTTCTGGATGTAGCCCGGAGTGATGTGGAAGCCGAAGTTGACCCGCTGTGCAGTGGCACCGTTGTTGGCGATGCGCAGGCCGATCGAGTAGCCGCCGGTGACGTCATAGATGCCACCGCCGGACGACCTGCTGCCGAAGTTGCCAGTGGTATCGCCATAGCTGTGCAGGCCAGCGGAACTCCCGCCGCTGTAGGGGAAGTCCAGCACGTCGACAGAACTGGCCTGGTTGGGCGGCACGGCGTCCAGCAGCGAAACGGCGGTATCGCCGCCCAGCTTGTAGTAGCCGGTGGCCGCCATCGAAGTGACCGTGACATTCAGGGCGTGCGCCGCGCCACTGGACAAGGCCGCCAACATCGCGGCCAACGCAACCACGTTCAGACGGGAAGAGTGGATAGGCAGCTTGGGCATGATCGGCTCGCTTCGGATGGTGACTCTGCACGGCAGTCTACGGGCAGCACCCTGCGGCCACCCCCCCCGTGTCCGGGGGCCGGCCACCCATCGATGGGGTGGGTTTGGCCTACTGGCGCGCGCTGGCTATGATGATCGGTTGCTCTCCACCGGCTTGCCATGTCCCGCCCAAGCGATTTCGTGCCCGTTGTTTCCGCCGCCCAGGCCGTTTCGGCGGGTGATGCCCCGCCGCCCAAACCGGCGACAGCGCCCCGCCCCCTGCCCGCCGGCGCCACCCATCTGCACATCCGCGGGGCGCGCACCCACAACCTGAAGAACATCGACCTCGACATCCCCAAGCACGCGCTGGTGGTGATCACCGGGTTGTCGGGCAGCGGCAAGAGCAGCCTGGCCTTCGACACGCTGTATGCCGAGGGCCAGCGCCGCTATGTGGAGAGCCTGTCGGCCTATGCCCGGCAATTCCTGCAGCTGATGGACAAGCCCGACGTGGACGTGATCGAGGGCCTGTCCCCGGCGATCTCCATCGAGCAGAAGGCCACCAGCCACAACCCGCGCAGCACCGTGGGTACGGTGACCGAGATCCACGACTACCTGCGCCTGCTGTACGCCCGCGCCGGCACGCCCTTCTGCCCCGACCACGACCTGGCGCTGCAGGCGCAGAGCGTGGGCCAGATGGTGGATGCCGTGCTGGCCCTGCCAGAGGACACCCGGCTGATGATCCTCAGCCCGGTGGTGCGCGACCGCAAGGGTGAATTCACCGAGCTGTTTGCCGACATGCAGGCGCGTGGCTATGTGCGCTTTCGCGTCGACGGCCAGATCGTCGAGGCCAGCGACCTGCCCGCGCTGAAGAAGAACGAGAAGCACGACGTCGACGTGGTGATCGACCGCCTGAAGGCCCGGCCCGACATGAAGCAGCGCCTGGCCGAAAGCTTCGAGGCGTCGCTGCGCGCGGCCGACGGCAAGGCCATCGCGCTGGAAATGGACACCGGCAAAGAGCACCTGTTTTCCAGCAAGTTCGCGTGCCCGGTGTGCAGCTACGCCCTGCCCGAACTGGAGCCACGGCTGTTCAGCTTCAACGCGCCGATGGGCGCCTGCCCGCACTGCGACGGCCTGGGCCAGCAGACGGTGTTCGACCCCGAGCGGGTGGTGGCGTTTCCGTCGCTCAGCCTGGCCGGCGGCGCGGTGAAGGGCTGGGACCGGCGCAATCCCTACACCCATTCGATGCTGGAGAGCGTGGCGCGGCACTACGGTTTCGACATCGAGACGCCGTTCGAGGAACTGCCGCCGCCGGCGCGCCAGGCGCTGTTGTACGGCTCGGGCAACGACGAGATCGAGTTCGTCTACGAAGCCGAGAACGCAAAAGGCAAGACCCGCACGGTCAAGCGCGCGCATCCCTTCGAAGGGATCATCCCGACCTTCGAGCGGCGCTTTCGCGAGACCGATTCGGCCGCCGTGCGTGAAGACCTGGCCCGCTACCAGGCCGCCAAGCCCTGCGCCCACTGCGGTGGCGCGCGGCTCAAGCGCGAGGCACGGCATGTGTTCCTGGTGGGCCAGGACACCAGCGTGCCGCGCCAGGCCATCTACCAGGTGGAGCACGCCACCCTGGCCGAGAGCCTGGCCTACTTCGAGGCGCTGCAGCTGCATGGCGCCAAGGCCGAGATCGCCGACAAGGTGGTGCGCGAGATCCGCGCGCGGCTGAAGTTCTTGAACGACGTGGGGCTGAACTACCTGAGCCTGGACCGCAGCGCCGACACGCTGAGCGGCGGCGAGGCCCAGCGCATCCGCCTGGCCAGCCAGATCGGCAGCGGCCTGACCGGCGTGATGTACGTGCTGGACGAACCCAGCATCGGCCTGCACCAGCGCGACAACGAGCGCCTGATCGGCACCCTGCGCCACCTGCGTGACCTGGGCAACAGCGTGCTGGTGGTGGAGCATGACGAGGACATGATCCGCGCCGCCGACCATGTGATCGACATGGGCCCGGGCGCCGGCGTGCACGGCGGCCGGGTGATCGCCCAGGGCACGCCCGATGAGGTGGCGGCCCACCCCGACAGCCTGACCGGCCAGTACCTGGCGCATGTGCTGCGCATCGAGGTGCCTACCCAGCGCCACACCTGGCAGCGCGACTACGTGGCCCCGCCCGAGCCGCCGCCCGTGCCGGTGAAGGGCCGGGCCAAGCCAGAGCCGCAACCGATGTGGCCGCGCTTCGAGGCCACGCCCGCCAGCTGCCTGCGCATCGTCAACGCCCGCGGCAACAACCTGAAGAACGTCACCGCCGAAGTGCCGGTGGGCCTGCTCACCTGCGTGACCGGCGTGTCCGGCTCGGGCAAGAGCACGCTGATCAACGACACGCTCTACACCGCCGTGGCGCGCAAGCTGTACCACGCCCATGCCGAGCCGGCGCCGCACGACGAGATCCAGGGTATGGAGGCCTTCGACAAGGTCATCAACGTCGACCAGAGCCCGATCGGCCGCACGCCGCGCAGCAACCCGGCCACCTACACCGGGCTGTTCACGCCCATCCGCGAGCTGTTTGCCGAGGTGCCGATGGCGCGCGAGCGCGGCTACGGCGCCGGCCGCTTCAGCTTCAACGTCGGCGCGGCGGCCGGCGGCGGGCGCTGCGAGGCCTGCCAGGGCGACGGCGTGCTGAAGGTGGAGATGCACTTTCTGCCCGATGTGTACGTGCCCTGCGACACCTGCGCCGGCCAGCGCTACAACCGCGAGACGCTGGAGGTGCAGTACAAGGGCCGCAACATCCACGAGGTGCTGGCGATGACGGTGGAAGCCGCGCGCCAGTTCTTCAGCGCCGTGCCGGCGCTGGCGCGCAAGCTGCAGACCCTGCTGGACGTGGGCCTGGGCTACATCACCCTGGGCCAGAGCGCGACCACGCTGAGCGGCGGCGAAGCGCAGCGGGTGAAGCTGGCACTGGAGCTCAGCAAGCGCGACACCGGCCGCACCCTCTACATCCTGGACGAGCCCACCACCGGCCTGCACTTCGCCGACATCGAGCTGCTGCTGCGGGTGCTGCACCAGCTGCGCGATGCGGGCAACACCATCGTGGTGATCGAGCACAACCTGGATGTCATCAAGACCGCCGACTGGCTGATCGACATGGGCCCAGAAGGCGGCGCCGGCGGCGGCCGGGTGCTGGCGGTGGGCCCGCCGGAGGTGATTGCCGACTGTGCCGAGAGCTTCACCGGGCGGTTCCTGAAGCCACTGCTGGTGGAGGCCGGCCACCAACAGCCCTGAGGACTGTTGGTGTCTGCAGAAGCGGCCGAGCGCGTGAGACCGAGGGCTGGTCGTGCAGGCCGCCACCTGCATCGGCGCCGTGTGTGCCGTTTGCGCCGTGTGTGCCGTGTGCGCCGTGTGTGCCGTTTGCGCCGTGTGCGCCGTGTGCGCCGTGTGCGCCGGCACCACGCCGGCACAATCGCGCCTGCCCCCGTACGGAGCCGCCGCCATGACCAGCACCACCCACAGCCCGACTCTGGCCGAGCACCTCGACCAGGCGGAGGCCAGCCACGCCGAACATCCTGCAGCCGCAGCAGCCGCGCTGCTGGCCCTGGCCCCCGGCCTGCCGGCCGATGCCGATGGCGCGCGCGCAATGCGCCTGACCGAGCATGTGGCCCTGGCCCACCTGGGCGACGCCAGCGCGCTGGCCGCGCTGCTGGCGGCGGTGCCACCGGGCCTGGCGCAGGCCGATGCCACCGCCCCCACGTTGCAGCGCCTGCAGTGGGCGCTGGCGGCGGTCACCGGTACGCCGGCCCCGGCTCTGCCGCCCGATGCCCAGCGCTGGCGCGCCCTGCAGAACGTGGTGCTGGCGCTGGCCGCGCAGCAGCGCTGGGCCGAGGCGCAGGCACTGCTGGCGGCCGACGCGCAGGCAGCCCAGGCCCATGGCGCTGGCGAGGCGGGCCAGGCCTATGCCGCCAGTGCCAACAACGTGGCGACCGAACTGCAGACCAGCGGCCCGCCGGCAGGCGCGCCGCGCGACGCCGCACGCGATGCGCTGATGCTGCAGGCCGCCACCATCGCCCGGCGTGCCTGGGGCCATGCCGGCACCTGGCGCCATGCCGAGCGTGCCGAATACCGGCTGGCGCTGTGCCATGCCGCAGCCGGCCAGGGCGACGCGGCGGTGCGCCATGCGCTGCTGTGCCTGGCGGGCTGCGAGGCCGTCGGCGACGAAGCCGACGCGGTGGAGCACTTCTTCGCCCAGGAGGCGCTGGCGCGCGCCCGGCACTGCGCCGGTGATGCCGCCGCCGCTGCAGCGGCGCGCCACCGCATGGCCGCCCTGCTGCCGCAGATCGATGCCGCCGACGGCCTGCGCGCCTGGTGTGCCGGCGTGTTGGCAGACGTATCGGCCGACGTATCGGCCGACGTGCTGGACGACGTGCTGCAAGGCCCGACGGCCTGACCGGCCGCAGTTTCTCGGGCCCGACAACGACAAAGCCGGCACAGGGGCCGGCTTCGCTGCGAAGGCTGACCGGGCCGCCAGGGCCCGGCGTGCATCACTTCAGGTGGCTGTTGATCAGCTTGGTCATCTCGAACATCGACACCTGGGCCTGCTTGAAGATCTCCTTCAGCTTGGCGTCGGCGTTGATCATCGTCCTCTTGGCCTTGTCCTGCAGGTTGTTCTTCTTGATGTATTCCCAGACCTTCTTGGTCACCTCGGTGCGGGGTACGGCCTTGTCGCCGATGATGGCGGCCAGCGCGGGGCTGGGGGTCATGGCCTTCATGAAGGCGGCGTTGGGCGTGCGCTTCTTGGCTGCCACTTTCTTGGCGGCGGCCGCCTTCGTCGCGGGCGCGGCCTTCTTGGCCGGTGCTGCAGCCGGCTTGGCCGCCGCCTTCTTGGCCGGAGCCGCCGGCATGGCCGCAGCCTTCGTGGCCGGGGCGGCCGGGGTGGCCTTCTTGGCGGAAGCCACCTTCTTGGCCGGGGCGGCCTTTTTCGCAGTTGCCATGTTCATGTTCTCCATCACGTGAGTGGTTGATGCGCCGGAGTGCCCGGGCCGCTGGCTGCTTGAACCAGCGTTGCTCTCTGTGGCCTTCGGCGGGCGCAATGGTACTGCCAGCCATGGGTGGTGAGAAGCTGTTTTCATAGGTAAAACAGCCTTGGCAAGCCCCTGCCGCATGGTTTTGTCGCCCCCTCGCATCACCCGGGGCCACAGGGCTGCGCCAAATGCCCGCCAGGGCCTGCCCGGCACCCGTTGCGCAGGGGCTTGCCGGCCGTGGCGCGGCGGTATGCTTCGGGCCATGAAACTGATCGTCCGATGGCTGTTGCTGGCCGCCGCCCTGCTGCTGGTGGCCCGCCTCTACCCCGGCGTCACGGTGGCCAGCTTCGGCGCGGCCATGGTGGCGGCGCTGGTGCTGGGGCTGCTCAACACCCTGGTGCGCCCGCTGCTGGTGCTGCTGACGCTGCCGGTCACGCTGGTCACGCTGGGGCTGTTCCTGTTCGTGATCAACGCGCTGATGTTCTGGTCGGCCGCCGGCGTGATCGGCGGCTTCCACGTCGCCGGCTTCGGCGCGGCCCTGGTGGGCTCGCTGATCTACAGCCTGTGCGGCATGGTGATCGACGTGGCGATGGAGCGGCTGTTCAGCCGCGGGCCGGCCTGATCGCCTGATCGTCTGATCGCCCGGCCGCCTGGCCGCGTCTGCGCTGCGTTAGGTGCACCAGGCCCGTCGGGCCCGGCTGCTCGGGTCGCGCTGTTCGGGTCTCGCTGTTCGGGTCGCGCTGTTCGGGCCCGGCTACTCGGGCGCATCGCCACGCGTACGGTCGCCAGCGCGGCGTTCTTCGGCCAGCAGCTGGCGGCGCTGGGCCTGCAGGTCGCGCAGGCGGGCGTCGATCACCGAGGCCTCGATGAAGTCCTGGCCTGCGCCACCCTGCCGCGCCAGCTGCTGACCGGCGCGCAGGCGGTCGATGGCGCCGGGCAGGTTGCCCAGCACGGCCTGTGATTCGGCCTCGGCACGCACCGCGCGCAGCGGCTGGCCCAGGCGGCCCGCAGCCTGGGCCAGGGCCTGCCAGGCCGACGCATCGTCGCGGTGCAGCGTCACCCAGGTGTGCAGGGCCTCCACGCTGCGCCGCAGCGCTGGCTCGCTGCCATCGGCCAGCACCCAGTCGGCCTGCAGCAGCAGGCCGGTGCGCCCGCCGTCGACCAGGCCCTCGGCGGCCAGCAGCGCGCCGGCCTGCGCCGTGTCGCCGCGTGCCAGTGCCAGCTGCACCGCCAGCCGCGCCAGCGCGTGGCGCGCGGGCAGGTCGGCGCGCTGCGGTGATACGGCCAACAGGCCGGTGGCCGCACGCACCGCCCGGTCGGCGCGGTCGAAGTCGCGCAGCCCGGTAGACGCCAACGCGGCGGCATACAGCCCGTTGAGCCGGTCGGCCAACGGCAGCTGGTCCATCGTGGCGCGGGCGTCGAAGTCCTGCAGCTTGCGCAGCGCCTGCACGCCGGGGTCCATCAGCACCCGGGCGCGGGCCTGCATCAGGCCGTGCAGCAGCGGCGCCGGCGGCACGCCGCCCGTCTGATCGGTGGCCTGCACCATCTGCCGCGCCTCGCCGATGCGGTCGACCGTCAGCGGGTGGCTGCGCAGGTAGGGAAAGGCGCCGTTGTCGTTGAGCCGGCTGGCGCTGTCGAGCTTGTCGAACATGGCCGACATGCCCGCCGGTGCAAAGCCGGCACCGACCAGGGTGGACAGGCCGCTGCGGTCGGCTTCACGCTCCATGTCGCGCGAGAAGTTCAGCTGCGCCTGCACCATCGCCGCCTGGCCGCCCACGACTGCCGCCTGGGCCATGTCGGCGCTGCCGGCGCGGCTGGCCACCAGCAGGCCGAGCAGCATGCCCGCCAGCCCCAGCGTGCTGCTGCGCGACGACGCCGCCACGCTGCGCGCGATATGGCGCCGGGTGATGTGTGCCAGCTCATGGGCCAGCACCGACGCCAGCTCGTCGGGCGTGCCGGTGATGGCGATCAGCCCCAGGTGCACGCCGACATAGCCGCCCGGCAGCGCGAAGGCATTCACCGAGCGGTCGCGCACCAGGAAGCTTTCATACGGGAACAGCCGCTCGGTGTCGCTGTCGATGTCGCCATGCTGGCGGGCGGTCTGCACCAGCGGCGCCCACAG
>JBBRVT010000227.1:0-7581 GCA_038246615.1 Burkholderiales bacterium | reverse complement strand
TGTGCCCGCCGGCCATGCGGGCCGGCGTGACCGCGCTCTACCACTTTGCCCGCACCGCCGACGACATTGCCGATGAAGGTGACGCATCACCCGCAGACCGCCGAACGCAACTGCAGCACTACCGGCAGGCGCTGCTGACCGCTGCCGCCGGCCAGCCCGTGCCGGGCGCCTGGGCGCCAGTGTTCGGCCCGCTGGCGCAGGCCATCACCCGGCACCAGCTGCCACTGGGCCTGCTGACCGACCTGCTGGACGCGTTCACGCAGGACACCCACAACCCCCGCTATGCCGACCGGGCCCAGTTGCTGGACTACTGCCGCCGCTCGGCCAACCCCATCGGCCGGCTGATGCTGCACATGGCCGGTGTGCAGGGCGGCACCGCGCTGGCCCAGTCCGATGCAATCTGCAGCGCGCTGCAATTGATCAACTTCTGGCAGGACCCCAGCGTGGACCTGCCACGCGGCCGCCACTACGTGCCCGAGGCCGATGCACAACGGCATGGCCTGCACCTGGACCAGCTGGCGCAGCAGGACGACAGCCCGGCCAGCCAGGCCATGCTGCGCGAGCTGTGCCACTGGGCCGGCGCGCTGATGGCCGAGGGCGCGCCGCTGGCCTGCAGCGTGCCAGGCCGCCTGGGCTGGGAACTGCGGCTGGTGGTGCAGGGCGGCCTGCGCATCCTTGAGAGAATCAGCGCGGTGCACTACCGCACCCTGCGCCAGCGGCCCACGCTGGGCGCGCCCGACCTGCCCGTTTTGCTGTGGCGCGCCCTGCGCATGCGCCCTGCCCACCCCACCCCCGGCTTCCGGCTTCCGGCTGGCTGAATAACTTTTTTTGCGCGCATGACGACCACGCCCCAGCAATACGTGCAGGAGAAGGCCGCCGGCAGCGGCAGCTCGTTCTACTACGCGTTCCTGTTCCTGCCGCCGCCGCGGCGCGCGGCCATCACCGCCTTCTACGCCTTCTGCCGAGAGGTGGACGACGTGGTCGACGAGCTGCGCGACGCCAGCGTGGCCGCCACCAAGCTGGCCTGGTGGCAGCAGGAGGTGGGGCGCGCCTTTGCCGGCGGCGCCACCCACCCGGTGACGCAGGCATTGATGCCGCACACCGCCACCTACGGCATCACCGCCGAGCACCTGCTGGCGGTGATCGAGGGCTGTCGCATGGACCTCGAGCAGACCCGCTACCTCGACCTGCCCGGCCTGCTGCGCTACTGCCACCTGGTGGCGGGCATCGTCGGCGAGGTGGCCGCGCGCATCTTCGGCCACACCGACCCGCAGACGCTGGACTACGCCCACCGGCTGGGCCGCGCGCTGCAGCTCACCAACATCATCCGCGACGTTGGCGACGACGCCCGGCGCGGCCGCATCTACCTGCCGGTGACCGAGCTGCAGCGCTTCGACGTGAAAGCGCATGAGCTGCTCAAGCGCGACAAGCCTTGGGGCTACAGCGAGCGATTCACCGCGCTGATGCGCTTCCAGGCCGAACGTGCCCACGCCACCTACGACGAAGCCCTTGCCCTGCTGCCCGAGGCCGACCGTCTGGCGCAGAAGCCCGGCCTGATGATGGCCAACATCTACCACAGCCTGCTGCGCGAGATCGAGGCCGACGGCTTCCAGGTGCTGCACCAGCGCACCTCACTGACGCCCATCCGCAAGCTGTGGATCGCGCTGATGACCCACTGGCGCGGGCGGTGACGGTTGGCCGGCGCGTGGCGGTGGTCGGCGCCGGCTGGGCCGGCCTGGCCGCTGCAGTGCGGCTGGTGCAGGGCAGCGCCCAGGTCAGCGTGTTCGAGCTGGCACGCCGGCCCGGCGGCCGTGCACGCCAGGCCGACGGCGCAGCCCGGGGCTTCGACAACGGCCAGCACATCCTGATCGGCGCCTACGGCGCCACGCTGGCGCTGATGCGCCAGGTGGGCGCCGACGCAGACCAGCTGCTGCTGCGCCAGCCGCTGGCCCTGCTCGACCCTGCCGGCCGCGGGCTGCAGCTGCCGCCCGGGCCGCCGCTGCCGGCCTTTGCACGTGCGGTGCTGGGCGCGCGGCACTGGGCCTGGGCCGACCGGCTGGCGCTGCTGGTGGCGGCCGGCGGCTGGCTGGCGCGGCGCTTCCGCTGCCCGCCGGGGTGGACAGTGCAGCAACTCTGCGCCGGCCTGCCGGTGGCCGTGCAGGCCGACCTGATCGACCCGCTGTGCGTCGCGGCGCTGAACACGCCGATGGCGCAGGCCAGCGCGCAGGTCTTCCTGCGGGTGCTGCACGACGCGCTGTTCAGCGGCCGCGGCAGCGCCGACCTGCTGCTGCCCCGCGCGGGGTTGTCTGCCTTGCTGCCCGACCCGGCCTGGCAGTGGCTGGCGGCACAGGGCGCCACGCTGCACACCGGGCGGCGGGTGGCCACGCTGCGGGCCGATGGACAGAGCGCCGGCAGAAGCTGGCAGCTGGACGGCGAGACCTTCGACGCGGTGGTGCTGGCCTGCAGCGCCACCGAAGCCGCGCGCCTGGCCGCCGGCGTGGCGCCCGACTGGGCTGCGACGGCCGCTGCCCTGCGCTACGAGCCGATCGCCACCGCCTGGCTGCGCGACGACCATCTGCAGCATGCGCAGGCGATGGTCGCCTTGCCACCTGGCCCGCAGGCCCCGGCGCAGTTCGCCTTCAACCTGGGCCGGCTGCACCATGACCCGGCGTCGCAGGGCATCTGGACCTTCGTCGCCAGCAGCGCCGCACCCTGGCTGGCCGGCGGCCTGGCGGCCTGCGGCCAGGCCATGCTGGCGCAGGCGCGGCAGGCCTTTCCCGGCGCCTTTGGCGGGCCCGATGCCCAGGTGCTGCTGCACTGCGCCGCCGAGCGCCGCGCCACGTTCGCCTGCACGCCGGCGCTGGTGCGCCCGCCGATGCACATCGCACCGGGCCTGCTGGCCGCCGGCGACCATGTGCAGGGGCCTTACCCCGCCACGCTGGAAGGCGCCGTGCGCAGCGGATGGGCCGCCGCCGATGCGTGCGCGGCAGCGGCGGCGGCTCGCGGTTGATGCCACCACGATGCACACCAGGGTTTCGCCATGCAAAATAGAGCCAACCCCAGGACATCCCATGACGACCTCCAAAGTTGGGCAAACCCCCGCCATCCAGGTCATGGAGCGCATGTTCTCGCTGCTCGACGCGCTGGCAGCGCACCAGGATCCGGTGTCGCTGAAGCTGCTGAGCGAGCGCACAGGTCTGCATCCATCCACCGCCCACCGGATCCTGAACGACCTGGCCATCGGCCGCTTCGTCGACCGGCCCGAGGCCGGCAGCTATCGGCTGGGCATGCGCCTGCTGGAGCTGGGCAACCTGGTGAAGGCGCGGCTGGACGTGCGTGACGCGGCCATCGGGCCGATGCGCGAGCTGCACAAGCTCACCCACCAGCCGGTGAACCTGTCGGTGCGGCAGGGCGACGAGATCGTCTACATCGAGCGCACCTACAGCGAACGCTCCGGCATGCAGGTGGTGCGCGCGGTGGGTGGACGGGCGCCGCTGCACCTCACCTCGGTGGGCAAGCTGTTCCTGGCGCATGAAGACCCGCAGAGGGTGCGCGCCTATGCAGCACGCACGGGGCTGTCAGGACACACCCGCAACAGCATCACCGACATCACCCGGCTGGAGCGCGAGCTGGCCCAGGTGCGCCAGAACGCGCTGGCACGCGATGACGAGGAACTGGAGCTGGGCGTGCGCTGCATGGCCGCCGGCATCCACGACGACCAGGGGCGGCTGGTGGCGGGCTTGTCGGTGTCGGCACCGGCCGACCGGCTGGAGGAATCCTGGGCTGAGCGTGTGCGTGCCACTGCAACGCAGATCTCGCAGTCCCTGGGCCACCACGCCCGCTGAGAAACTGCCGGCGGCCGGCGGCCGGCGGCGCGGGCCCCGGCGAACGTCAGCTGAGCCGGGCCACCGGCACTGCAGCCGGCACCTGCAGCGAGCCCAGCCATTTGCGGATGCGCTCGGCATCGCCGATGCGCGAATACTTGCCGGTGGAATCGAGCAGCACCATGATCAGCTTGCGGCCGGCCAGCTGGGCCTGCATCACCAGGCAACGGCCAGCCTCGACGATGTAGCCGGTCTTCTGCAGACCGATGTCCCATTGCGGGTTGCTGATCAGGCCATTGGTGTTGCGGAACTGCATCAGGCGGTGCCCCACCGCGACCTGGGCCTCCTGCGAGGTGGACAGCTCACGCAGCAGCGGCACCTGGTGCGCGGCGCGCACCAGCACCGCCAGATCCTGCGCACTCGACTGGTTCTTGCTCGACAGGCCGGTCGGCTCGACGTAATGCGTGTCGTGCATGCCCAATGCCGCAGCCTTGCGGTTCATCGCCTCGACGAAGGCCGGCAGGCCGCCAGGATGGTGGCGGCCCAGCGCATTGGCAGCGCGGTTTTCCGACGACATCAGCGCCAGATGCATCATCTCGCCGCGGGTGAGCTGGGTGCCGACCGCCAGGCGCGACCGGCTGCCCTTCTCGGTGTCGATGTCGCCCTGGGTGACAGTGAGCACGTCGTCGAGCGACACCTTGGACTCGGCCACCACCAGGCCGGTCATCAGCTTGGTGATCGACGCGATCGGCAACACCGCGCCGGGGTTCTTGCTGAACAGCACCTCGTTGGTGTCCTGGTCGACCACCAGGACCACACTGGACTTCAGATCGAGTGGATCACTGCTGCCATGCAGGCCCAGGACCTGGCCGACACTGGGCCTGGCCAGCTCTGCCGGCTGCAAGGACACGCGCCGCACCTGCGCATTGCGCACAGCCACGCTGCGTTGCTTGCTGCGGGCCTTGGCCACCGGCGCCGGGCGGCGCGCCTGGTTGGCCTTGGCCGGCTTGGCCGCCTTGGCCTCCTTGGCCGGTTTGGACGCCTTGGCCGGTTTGGACGCCTTGGACACATTCGCACGCTGGCTGTCCTGCCGCGCCTCGGCGGGTGTGCCGATGGTCAGGGCCGCGCACAGGGCCAACAGCAACATCGGCAGGGTCAGTTTCATGGGGATCCAGGCAGGCAGATGGGGAAACAGGCGCCGTTGGAGTGTAGGCCACCAAAAAAACACACGCAAGATCAAAAGCTTGCGCGTGTTTTGTAAAGTGAATCCCGCTTCAGCCAGCCGCCCCTCAGCCCTGGGCGGCCACCCGCTCGGCCTTCGAATGCAGCTTGTTCAGCGCCGCCAGGTAGGCCTTGGCCGACGCCACCACGATGTCGGGGTCGGCGCCCACGCCGTTCACCACCCGGCCGCCGAGCTGCAACCGCACGGTGACTTCACCCTGCGATTCTGTGCTGCCACTGGTGATGGCATTGACCGAATAGAGCACCAGTTCGGCACCACTTCCCACCCGGCTCTCGATGGCCTTCAGGCTGGCATCGACCGGGCCGTTGCCGTCGCTCTCGGCGCTGTGCTCCACGCTGCCGGCCGAAAAAACCACCGCTGCTTGCGGCCGTTCGCCGGTCTCGGAGTGCTGACGCAGGCTGACCAGGCGGTAGTGTTCCTGCTCGCGCTTCACGCTCTCGTCGCTGGCCAGCGCGATGATGTCCTCGTCGAAGATCTCGGACTTTCTGTCTGCCAGGTCCTTGAAGCGGGCAAAGGCGGTGTTGACGTCGGCCTCGCTCTCCATCTCGATGCCCAGTTCATGCAGGCGCTGCTTGAACGCATTGCGGCCGCTCAGCTTGCCCAGCACGATCTTGTTGGCGGCCCAGCCCACATCTTCGGCGCGCATGATCTCGTAGGTGTCGCGCGCCTTGAGCACGCCATCCTGGTGGATGCCGCTGGTATGCGCAAACGCGTTGGCGCCCACCACCGCCTTGTTGGGCTGCACCACGAAGCCGGTGGTCTGGCTGACCATGCGCGAGGCCGGCACGATCTGCGTGGCGTCGATGCGCACGTCCAGGCCGAAGTAGTCGCGCCGGGTCTTCACCGCCATCACGACTTCTTCGAGCGAGCAGTTGCCCGCACGCTCACCCAGGCCGTTGATGGTGCATTCCACCTGGCGGGCGCCGCCGATCTTCACCCCGGCCAGCGAATTGGCCACCGCCATGCCCAGGTCGTTGTGGCAGTGCACGCTCCAGATCACCTTGTCGCTGTTGGGCACGCGCTCGCGCAGGTTGCGGATGAACTCGCCATACAGCTCGGGCACCGCGTAACCCACGGTGTCGGGAATGTTCAGTGTGGTGGCGCCCTCGTCGATCGCCGCCTCCAGCACGCGGCAGAGGAAGTCGGGGTCGGAGCGGTAGCCGTCCTCGGGGCTGAACTCGACATCGGCGCACAGGTTGCGCGCAAAGCGCACCGACAGCCGGGCCTGCTCGAACACCTGGTCGGGCGACATGCGCAGCTTTTTCTCCATGTGCAGCGCACTGGTGGCGATGAAGGTGTGGATGCGCGCGCGCTTCGCCCCCACCAGCGCCTCGGCGGCGCGGCTGATGTCGCGGTCGTTCGCGCGCGCCAGCGAGCAGACGATGGAGTCCTTGATGGTGTTGGCGATCGCCTTCACGCATTCGAAGTCGCCGTTGCTGGATGCGGCGAAGCCCGCCTCGATCACGTCCACCTTCAGGCGCTCGAGCTGGCGGGCGATGCGCAATTTCTCGTCGCGCGTCATCGACGCGCCGGGCGATTGTTCGCCGTCGCGCAAGGTGGTGTCGAAGATGATCAGTTGGTCGGCCATGGTGCTTGCTCCTGGTGTCGTATCGGTGTGCCGGCCTGCCGGCTCAGGCGGTGGCGGGGCTGATGCGCGGGTGTTCGGGCCGGCCGACCCAGGCGCCGCTGCGCAGCAGGCCCGAGACCACCGCTTTCATCGACGCGGTGACGATGTTGCCGTCGATCCCCACACCGAACAGCGTTTGAGTATCGGCGATGCGCAGCTCCAGATAGGCCGCCGCCCGGGCGCCGGCGCCGGTGCCGATGGCATGCTCGTGGTAGTCCAGCACCGCCAGCGGCACGCCGGTGGCGCGTTGCAGGGCGTCGACGAACGCATCCACCGGGCCGTTGCCCTCGCCCTGCACCGCCATCGCCCGGCCGCCGGCGCGCAGTTGCAAGGCCAGCCGCACCCGGCCGTCGGGCTGCTCGTCGATGTGCTGGTCACTGATGCCCACTTCGCCGTCGTCCAGGTGGTAGGCCTCGCGCAGCAGGGCCCAGATGTCGGCCGAGCTCAGCTCCTTGCCCTGCACGTCCATCACCGCCTGCACCGCGCCGGAGAACTCGATCTGCAGCCGCCGCGGCAGCTCCAGCCCGTGGTCGGTCTCCAGCAGGTAGCTGATGCCGCCCTTGCCCGACTGGCTGTTCACGCGGATCACCGCGTCGTAGCTGCGGCCCAGGTCCTTGGGGTCGATCGGCAGGTAGGGCATGGCCCAGACATCGCCCTCGCGGCGTGCGGCAAAGGCCTTCTTGATCGCGTCCTGGTGCGAGCCGGAGAACGATGTGTAGACCAGGTCGCCCACGTACGGGTGGCGCGGATGCACCGGCAACTGGTTGCAGTGCTCCACGGTGCGGCGCACCGCATCGATGTCGCTGAAGTCCAGCCCCGGGTGCACGCCCTGGGTGTAGAGGTTCAGCGCCAGATTCACCACGTCGACGTTGCCGGTGCGCTCACCG
>JBBRVT010000226.1:0-7588 GCA_038246615.1 Burkholderiales bacterium | reverse complement strand
CTGCAGTTGGTGGTCACCACCGGCAGGCCGTAGGTGTGGTGCCAGGCGCGCACCAGGTGGTCGCTGGCGGCCTTGCTGGCGCTGTAGGGGCTGTTGGGCTCGTAAGGGTGGCTCTCGGTGAAGGCCGGCGCGCCGGGCTGCAGGCTGCCGTACACCTCGTCGGTGCTGACATGGTGGAAGCGGAAGGCTGCCTTGGCGTCGGCCTGCAGTGCGCTCCAGTGAGCGCGTGCGCCTTCGAGCAAGGTGAAGGTGCCGTCGACGTTGGTCTTCATGAAGGCGCCGGGGCCGTGGATGCTGCGGTCGACATGGCTTTCGGCCGCAAAGTGCACGATGGCGCGCGGCTGGTGCGCGGCCAGCAGGTTGTCGACCAGCGCGCGGTCGCCGATGTCGCCGTGCACGAAGCGGTGCCGCGCATCGCCCTGCAGGCTGGCCAGATTGGCCAGGTTGCCGGCGTAGGTGAGGGCGTCTAGGTTGACCACCGGCTCGGCAGCCGGATCGGCCAGCCAGTCGAGCACGAAGTTGCTGCCGATGAAGCCGGCGCCGCCGGTGACGAGGATGGTCATGGTGTTGCCTTACTTCGGGGCCCGGCCATAGGTGTCTTCGAACCGCACGATGTCGTCCTCGCCCAGGTAGCTGCCGCTCTGCACCTCGATGATCTCCAGCGGCACCTTGCCCGGGTTGGCCAGGCGGTGGGTCTGGCCCAGCGGGATGTAGGTGCTCTGGTTCTCGGCCAGCAGGATCACCTTGTCGCCCACCGTCACCTCGGCGGTGCCGCTGACCACGATCCAGTGCTCGGCGCGGTGGTGGTGCATCTGCAGGCTCAAGGACGCACCGGGTTTGACCAGGATGCGCTTGACCTGGTGGCGCGGGCCGTTGTCGATGCTGTCGTACCAGCCCCAGGGACGGTGCACCTTGCGGTGCAGGGTCTGCTCGCCGCGTTGCTCGGCGCCCAGCTGGTTGACGATCAGCTTCACGTCCTGGCTGCGCTCGCGGCTGGCCACCAGCACCGCGTCGGCGGTCTCCACCACCACCACATCCTGCAGGCCGACCACGCTGACCAGCCGGCTGTGGGCATGCACCAGGGTGTTGCTGCTGTCCTTGATGATGGCGTCGCCCACGCTGGCGTTGCCCTGCGCATCCTTCGGCGCCACCTGCCAGACGGCTTCCCATGCGCCCAGGTCGTTCCAGCCGGCGTCCAGCGCCACCATGCGGATGACCAGGCCGCTGCCGGGGCACTGTTCCAGCACCGCATAGTCGACCGATTCGCTGGGCACGGCCATGAACTCGGCCTGGCCCGGCCGCACGAACCTGGCATCGGTGCTGCGCGCTGCCCAGGCTGCCCGGGTGGCATCGGCGATGTCGGGGCGCAAGCGCTGCAGCGCCGCCATCCACACGCTGGCCTTCAGCACGAACATGCCGGCATTCCAGAAGTAGCCGCCTTCGGCCAGGTAGTGCGCGGCGGTGGCGGCGTCGGGCTTCTCGACGAAGCGCGACACGGCCGGTGCCGCGTCGCCGCTGCCGGCCACCTGGATGTAGCCATAGCCGGTCTCGGGCCGGTCGGGCGTGATGCCCAGGATGACGATGCTGCCGTCGGCCGCCACCCGCACGGCCTGGCGCAGGGCGGCGGTGAAGGCGGCGCCGTCGGTGACGGTCTGGTCGGATGAATTGACCACCAGCACCGGGTCGCCGCCGGCCTCCAGCGCGGCCAGCGCGGCCAGCGTGACGGCCGGCGCGGTGTTGCGGCCCACCGGCTCCAGCAGCACGGCGGCTGGCTCCAGTTTCAGCTCTCGCAGCTGGTCGAGCACCAGAAAGCGGTGGTCTTCATTGCCGACGATGCTGGGTGCCGCCACGCTGATCTCGCCGTCGGCCAGCCCCTGCAGCCGCAGCACCGCCTGCTGGAACAGGCTGTGGCGGTTGCTGCTGTCACCCGACAGCACCAGAAACTGCTTCGGGAAGCCGGCGCGCGACAGCGGCCACAGCCGGGTGCCGGAACCACCGGCCATGACGACGGGTTGAACTTCAATGGTCATGCCAGCCCCTCGGCAGATGCATCCATCCGCCGATCCCCCGAGGGGATGCGGGCCGGCTTGGCAGCGGCCCGGCGCTCGGCCCGCAGCTTCGATGGGTAGGGTGTCATTTTTCGAAACCGTTGGGGTTCAAGGACTGCCAGCGCCAGCTGTCTGCGCACATGCGATCGAGGTCGTGCTGCGCTGCCCAGCCCAGCAGCGCTTGCGCCAGCGCCGGGTCGGCATAGCAGGCGGCCACGTCGCCCGGGCGGCGCGCCACCAGCTGGTAGGGCACCGGCCGGCCGCTGGCGCTGGCGTAAGCCGCTGCCAGCTCCAGCACGCTGTAGCCGCGGCCGGTGCCCAGGTTGACGGTGAACGAGCCGGGTGCGTCCAGCAGGCGCCGCAGCGCGGCCACATGGCCGTCGGCCAGATCGACCACATGGATGTAGTCGCGCACGCCGGTGCCGTCGGGTGTGGGGTAGTCGTTGCCGAACACGCTGAGCTGCGCGCGCCGGCCCACCGCCACCTGCGCCACATAGGGCATCAGGTTGTTCGGCGTGCCGCGCGGGTCTTCACCGATCAGACCGCTGGCGTGCGCGCCTACCGGGTTGAAGTAGCGCAGGCAGCCGGTCTGCCAGGCGGGGTCGGACACACCCAGGTCCCGCAGGATGGTCTCGCCCATCAGCTTGGTCTGGCCGTAGGGGCTGGTGGCTGTGAGCGGGCTGTCTTCGGTGATCGGCAGGCGCTGCGGGTCGCCGTAGACCGTGGCGCTGCTGCTGAACACCATGCGCCGGCAGCCGGCAGCACGCATGGCCTCGCCGGTGGTGACCAGGCCGCCGATGTTGTTGCGGTAGTAGGCCAGCGGCTGCGCCGTGCTCTCTCCCACCGCCTTGAACGCCGCAAAGTGCACCACCGCGTCGATCGCGTGGCGGCTGAAGATGCCCTGCATCGCCGCTGCGTCGCAGACGCTGGCGCGCTCGAACACCGGTGCCTGCCCGCCCAGTTGTTGCAGGCGGGCCAGCACCTCGGGTGAGCTGTTGGAGAAGTCATCGACACCCACCACCTGGAACCCGGCCTGCTGCAAGGCCAGCCAGGTGTGGGAGGCGATGTAGCCGGTGGCGCCGGTGAGCAGGACGGTGGGCATGGGTACCGCGCCTGTGTTCACTGCAGCACGAACTGCCCGTAACAGCTGACCGAGTTGCTGTTGTAGGGGTTGCCGACCTGGCTGACGCTGCGGGTGTCATGGCCCAGGCTGCAGCCCACCTGGATGGCCCGCGTGGGCAGCCAGCGGGCCCCCAGGGCCAGCGAGGTGGTGCTGTCGCTGCCGATGACGGCGAAGCGGGTGCCCTCGAAGCTGCGGCGGATGTGCTCCAGGCTGGCGTTGAGCGCGATCTTGGCGCTCAGGTCGTAGTCGGCGCCGACGCGCAGCGCGGTGCTCACGCGGTCGAATTCCAGCGCCGGCGTCTGGCCCTGCAAGTCGAAGGTCGACGTGCCCTGGCCCAGATCGCGCGAGAACCGCACATGGAGCTTGATCTTGCCGGTGGCCTGCGTGCTGCCGCGCAGCTCGGCCGTCAGGCCCGAGAAGTCGCGCAGCGGTGACCTGGCATGGTCGGTGGCGGTGTGGCTGATGCGGCCGTAGACACTGGTCAGCCCGCTCGGGACCCAATTGCCGGTCAGGTCGATGTCGCGGCGCTTGTAGGGGTCGTCGCGTGAGACATGATCGACCTGTGATTGCCGCCAGGCCAGGCCCACGCTGGTCGCGCCACCGAGGCGGTAGCGCCCGCCGAGTGACCCGGTGGTCTGGTTGTACTCCGAGCCCTGGTAGGCCTGTGCCGAATAGCGCACCTGGCGCCGGCTGGCCGAGGCTTCCGCTGTCAGCCGCGTGACCACGCCCAGGCGCACCGTCGCGTTGATCTGGTTGTTGTCCTCGATGTTGCGCTCGGCCGCCTGGCCGCCCTGGTAGACCGGGTCGAAGCCGCGCAGGCTGCGGTCGGCCGTGAATCCCAGCCGGCCCGAGATGCGCTCGACCGTGGCCCAGTCCAGCCCCAGGTTCAGGCCGTAGCCTTCGTTGTTCAACTGGTCGTTGTTCGCGAAGCGGCTGGCCCGCAGCGAGCCGTTGCCGCTCAGGCGCTGGCGGCCCCAGGTCTGGTCGACACCGGCCACCAGCGAGGTGGTGGCGGTGGTGTCCGATCGGCTCTGGGCTCCGGCCGGCAGCCCGACGTTGCCGCCGACGCGGTACAGGTTCGACTCGTGGCCGAGCGACTGCGACACGCCGATGTAGTAGGGGCTGGTCTCGGCCATCGCGGCGGTGGCGCCCATCAGCAGGGCGGTGGCCAGGCAGGTGGTACGAAGCGGGGTGCGGTTGCGCATGCGGTCTCCAGGGGGCGCCGGCGGTGGCCGGCGCATGTCAGGTCGGGGCAGTTCAGTAGGCCTTGCTGTCGGCCAGCATTGTCTTGACGGTGCGCAGGATGATCACCAGGTCCAGGCCCAGCGACCAGTTGCGCAGGTATTCCAGGTCGTATTCCACGCGTGCCTGCATCTTGTCGAGCGTGTCGGTCTCGCCGCGGTGGCCGTTCACCTGGGCCCAGCCGGTGATGCCCGGCTTGACCTTGTGCCGCACCATGTAGGCCTTGATCAGCTGGCGGTACATCTCGTTGTGCGCCACCGCATGCGGGCGCGGGCCGACGATGCTCATGCGCCCCTGCAGCACGTTGATGAACTGCGGCAGTTCGTCCAGCGATGTCCGGCGGATGAAGGCGCCGAAGGGCGTGATGCGCGCATCGCCCTTGGTGGCCTGCTTGACCACCGCGCCGTTGTCCATCGACGTCATCGAGCGGAACTTGTAGACGATGATCTCTTCGCCGTCCAGCCCGTTGCGCTTTTGCCGGAAGAGGGCCGGCCCCGGCGAGCTCAGCTTCACGCCGATGGCCACGGCGACCATGACCGGGAAGATCAGCAGCAGGATCAGGATCGACAGGACGATGTCGCTGATGCGCTTGATCATCCGGTTGGTGCCGGTGAACGGCGTCTCGCAGATGCCGACCACCGGCACGCCGCTCATGTCCTGCAAGCGGCCCTGGATGATGCTGATGCCGAACACGTCGGGCACGAAGTAGATCGACGCGGTGGTGCCCTGCAGGTGTTCCAGCAGGTCGATGATGCGCGGCTGCGAGCCCAGCGGCAGGGTGATGAACACCTCTTTGACGCCCTGCGCGCGGATGTACGGCGCCGTGTCAAGCAGGTTGCCCAGCCGCAGGCCGTTGGTCTCGCTGTGCACGCGCGCATCGGCCCGGTCGTCGAAGTAGCCGAGGAAGTCCACGCCCTGTGTCGGGCTGCCCGACAGCGCATGCGCCACCTTCACGCCCAATGCGCCGGCGCCGATCACCACCGCGCTGCGGCGGTTGCCCGGCTGGAGCGCCTGCTGGCGGATGGCCACGTAGCCCAGGCGCACGGCGGCGAGCTGGAGCGCCGGCGTGGCCACCGCCCAGAACAGCATCACGTTCTGCTCGAACAGGTCGAGGCTGCGGGTGCCGTAGCCGAAGCCCAGCAAGATGGCCAGCAAGGTGATCCACGAGCCCAGGATGCCCACCGCAGCCGAGCTCAGCCGGTCACGGAAGCGGTTGATCCCAGGGAAGGTGAGCGCCAGCACCAGGAAGCACAGCGTCAGGTCGGCGCGGCCGATCTCCTCACCGTGCCAGGCCATGGCGCCGACGTAAACCAGCACGGTGATCGCCGGTTCGAGCACCGTGGCGATGAAGGCGGTGACCGACTGCGGGGCGCTGTTGAAGTTGCGGGGGCTGCGGGTCTCGAACATCAGGCTCTTGGGGCAGTGGACTGGCCGGCGGCAGTGGCTGCCGGCCCGAACCACAGGGGCTGTCGTACCCGCCGGCGCCAGGCTGTCCCGGTGCATCGGCGGGTGTCCAAAACCTGCAGATTCTCCTTGAAATTCATGTCAGCTCACGACGCCTTGCCGGCGCAACGTGGCTGACTGCCTACAATCTGGGTGATGCTGCAAAACCTCAACGCCTTGTTGGCCCCGGCCTTGATGGACCGCCTGGTGCTGGTGGTCAACCATGTGATGGCGGCCGAGCCGCAAGCCGTGGCGCGCATGTTGCCGCACCAGGGCCGCGTGTTGCGTCTGGACCTGATGCAATTGCCGCGCCTGCTGCCCGCGCCGCCGCCGCTGGCCTTCCGCATCACGCCCGCCGGCCTGGTGGAATGGTGCCGCGACCCGGTCGACGCCGACCTGCGGGTGCGGCTGGACGTCGCCAACCCGGCCGCCCTGGCGCTGCAGGCGCTCGGCGGCCAGATGCCGCCAGTGGTGATCGAGGGCGACGCCAACCTGGCCGGCGATGTCGACTGGCTGCTGAAGAACCTGCGCTGGGATGTCGCCGACGACCTGCAGCGGCTCTTCGGCCCCGCCGTGGCGCATGAACTGCACCGGCTCGGTGCCGGCCTGGCGCGTGCGTTGCGCACGGCCATGAGCAGCGCCCGACAAGGCGCCGAAGTGGCCGCCGGCCGGATGCGCAACCGCTAGGCCCGCCGGCAGCCGGGCAGGCCATGGGCCAATTCTTCCGGCTGATCTACATCGGCCTGACAGTGCTGCGCTTCGGCCTGGACGAGGTGGCGCTGTCGCGCTTCCGCCAGGGTTGGGTGCGGGCCCTGGTGCGCGTGGCCACCATCGGCCGCCGTGCCCGGCTCGATGCGCCGCGCGGCGCGCGCCTGCGCATGGCGCTGGAGCGCCTGGGTCCGATCTTCGTCAAGTTCGGCCAGGTCTTGAGCACCCGGCGCGATCTGCTGCCGCTGGACGTGGCCGACGAACTCGCCCTGCTGCAGGACCGGGTGTCGCCCTTCCCGGGTGTGCAGGCGGTGGCGCTGATCGAAAAGGCCTTCGGCAAGCGCATCGACGCCGTGTTCGACCAGTTCGACACCACGCCGGTGGCCAGCGCGTCGATCGCCCAGGTGCATTTCGGCACGCTCAAGAGCGGCCGCGAGGTGGCGGTGAAGGTGCTGCGCCCGGGCATGCTGGATGTGATCGAGCACGACATGGCCCTGCTGCACACCCTGGCGCGGGTGGTGGAATGGGCTTGGGCCGACGGCAAGCGGCTGAAGCCGCGCGAGGTGGTGGCCGAGTTCGACGGCTACCTGCACGACGAGCTGGATCTGGTGCGCGAGGCCGCCAATGCCGCCCAGCTGCGCCGCAACATGCAGGGGCTGGACCTGGTGCTGGTGCCCGAGATGGTGTGGGACTTCTGCACGCCCACCGTGATGGTGATGGAGCGCATGCACGGCGTGCCCATCAACCAGCTCGACCGCCTGCGCGAGGCGGGCGTGGACATCCCCAAGCTGGCGCGCGACGGTGTCACCATCTTCTTCACCCAGGTCTTCCGCGATGGCTTCTTCCATGCCGACATGCACCCCGGCAACATCCAGGTCAGCCTGGCGCCGCGCAGCTTCGGCCGCTACATCGCACTGGATTTCGGCATCGTCGGCACGTTGACCGACAACGACAAGGAATACCTGTCGCAGAACTTCCTGGCCTTCTTCCGGCGTGACTACAAGCGCGTGGCCGAGCTGCACCT
>JBBRVT010000225.1:0-7591 GCA_038246615.1 Burkholderiales bacterium | reverse complement strand
CGGGGTGCCGGCTGGCGGGGTGGCGGCCGGCGGGCCGAACAGGTTCTTTCGGGTTTCAGCGTCCATGCCGGTGGGCTGGCGCAGGTCCTTTCCCACGGCCAGGCCGCGCTGCACCGCGTCGCGCGCACGCAGGCTGGCGAACCAGCGCTTGATGTGCGGCCAGTCGTCCAGCGTCAGCCCCTGGGCCTTGTGCGTCATGACCCACGGGAAGATCGCGATGTCGGCGATGCCGTAGTCGGCGCCGGCCACATGGGTGCCGGTGCGGCCGAGCTGGCTGTCGAGCACGCCGTAGAGCCGGCGCGTCTCGCGCTCGTAGCGGTCGATGGCGTAAGGGATCTTGTCGGGCGCGTAGAGCCGGAAGTGCCCGTGCTGGCCCAGCATCGGCCCCAGGCCGCCCATCTGCCACATCAGCCAGGGCAGCACGGTGTGGCGGCCGCGCCAGTCGGTGGGCAGCAGCCGGCCGGTCTTCTCGGCCAGGTAGACCAAAATCGCGCCGGTCTCGAAGCTGGAAAACGGCGCGCCGCCGCCCGGCGGATCGTGGTCGACCAGCGCCGGGATGCGGTTGTTGGGGCTGATGGCCAGGAAGCCTGGCTCGAACTGCGCGCCGCGGCCGATGTTCACCGGCTTGACCGTGTAGGGCAGGCCCAGTTCCTCCAGCGCGATGCTGATCTTCCAGCCATTTGGCGTGGGCCAGTGATACAGGTCGATCATGGGGTCAGCTCGCTCATGGGGTCAGCTCGCTCATGGGGTCAGGTCGATCATGGCGGGCGCGCCCTCCTTGGCGCAGGTGTGACAGCAGCCCGCGCAGGCTATCGCGACACTGCGGCGATGCCTGACGCGCCCAAGACACCCGGCCCTGCCACCCTGGCGCCCACCGCCACCATCGACAGCGACCACCCTGCGGTGCAGGCCTTCGCCCGCCAGCATGCGGTGGGCAGCACCGACCGCGAGCGCGCCGTGGCACTGAACCTGGCGGTGCGCGACAACTTCCGCTACGACCCGTACCGCGCCGATCTGTCGCCCGCAGGCATGCGCGCCAGCACCGTGCTGGCGCAGGGCCACGGCTGGTGCGTGCCCAAGGCGGTGCTGCTGGCGGCGGCCTGCCGCGCTGCGGGCATCCCCGCGCGGCTGGGCTTCGCCGACGTGCGCAACCACCTGAGCACCGAGCGCATGCGCCAGAGCATGGAGACCGAGGTCTTCTACTGGCACGGCTACACCGACATCTGGATCGACGGCGCCTGGCGCAAGGCCACGCCCGCCTTCAACCTGGGGCTTTGCCAGAAGTTCGGCCTCAAGCCGCTGGACTTCGACGGCATGTCCGATTCGATCTACCACCCGTTCGACCTGGCCGGCAACCGCCACATGGAATACGTCGCCCAGCGCGGCAGCTTCGACGACCTGCCGCTGGCGGCGATCCTGGTCGACTTCCACCACCACTACCCGCGCTGGATGGCCGACACGGCGGCACAACACGCTGCCGACTTCCAGCCTGGGGCCCAGCCCGACTTCCAGGCCGACGTGGACGCCGAAACCGCGCCAGCCACCACACGCACCAGCGCATGAGCGACATCCTCCCGCCCACCGACCCGGTCCCGCCCGATGGCTTCAAGCCGCTGCTGGTGGGCGGCGATTTCACCGCCATCAACGGCCCGCTGTACATCCGCAGCCAGTTGCAGCCCGACGGCAGCAAGCTGCGGCACCTGGGCTTCCGGGTCGAGAAGCGCCACACCAACCCGATGGGCAACTGCCATGGCGGCATGCTCGCCACCTTTGCCGACATGATGCTGCCGATGCTGGCCCACCGGCAGTCGCCCGAGTTGCGCAACCAGTTCCTGCCCACGGTGAGCCTGCAGATCGACTACCTGGCGGCCAGCCCGCTGGGCGCCTGGGTGCAGGGCGAGGCGCAGGTGCTGCGCGTCACCCGCAACCTGGCCTTCGTGCAAGGCCTGGTCACCGCCGACGACGTCATCGCCCTGCGGGTGAGCGGCATCTTCAAGATCGGCAAGCCCTTCCATCCGCAGCCGCCGGCTGCCGGCGCGCACGCCACCGGCGCTTGAATCCGGAGACTTGAGCCCGGCGGCCACCTGATGGTGTACTGGCGCCATGTCTGCCACACCCCCACCCCGCAAGACCCCCGGCCAGCTGCGCAGCGCGCGCTGGTTCGCGCCTGACGACCTGCGCAGCTTCGGCCACCGCTCGCGCGCCATGCAACTGGGCTACGGCCCGGAAGACTGGGCCGGCAAGCCGGTGATCGCCGTCGTCAACACCTGGAGCGACATCAACCCCTGCCACAGCCACTTCAAGCAGCGGGTGGACGACGTGAAGCGCGGCGTGCTGCAGGCCGGCGGCTTTCCGCTGGAGCTGCCGGCGCTGTCGCTGGCCGAGGTGTTCGTCAAGCCCACCACCATGCTCTACCGCAACCTGCTGGCGATGGAGACCGAGGAGTTGCTGCGCAGCCACCCGGTGGACGGCGCAGTGCTGATGGGCGGCTGCGACAAGACCACGCCCGGCCTGCTGATGGGCGCGCTGTCGATGGGCCTGCCCTGCGTCTACATGCCCGCCGGGCCGATGCTGCCCGGCCATGTCAACGGCCAGACCCTGGGCTCGGGGTCGGACGGCTGGAAGTTCTGGGACGAACGCCGCGCCGGCCGGCTCAGCCAGGCGCATTGGCTGGGCGTGGAAAGCGGCATCGCCCGCAGCGCCGGCACCTGCATGACCATGGGCACCGCCGCCACGATGATGGCGCTGGCCGAGGCCCTGGGCCTGGCCCTGCCCGGCGCCAGCAGCATCCCCGCCGTGGACGCCCACCACCCGCGCATGGCCGCTGCCTGCGGCCGGCGCATCGTCGACATGGTGTGGGACGACTTGACCCCGGCGCGCGTGCTCAGCCGCGCCAGCTTCCACAACGCCATCGCGGTGGCCATGGCGCTGGGTTGCAGCACCAACGCCATCATCCACCTGGTGGCCTTGTCACGCCGCGCCGGTGCGCACTGCGCCGTGGGCCTGGACGACTTCGACGCTGCCAGCCGGCGTGTGCCGGTGATCGCCAACATCCGCCCGAGCGGCAGCACCTACCTGATGCAGGACTTCTACGAGGCCGGCGGCCTGGGTGCGCTGATGCAGCGGCTGGCGCCGCACCTCGATCTGTCGGCCGCCACCATCACCGGCCAGACGCTGGGCGAGACCATCGCCGGCGCCCGGGTGTTCAACGACGATGTCATCCGTCCGCTGGACCGGCCGCTGTACGCCGAAGGCGCGCTGGCGGTGCTGCGCGGCAACATCGCGCCGGGCGGCGCCGTCATCAAGCCCAGCGCCTGCGCGCCGCAGTACCTGCAGCACACCGGGCCGGCCCTGGTGTTCGACGACTACCCATCCCTGAAGGCGGCAGTGGACGACCCCGACCTGGACGTGACGGCCGACCACATCCTGGTGCTGCGCAACGCCGGCCCCAAGGGCGGGCCGGGCATGCCCGAGTGGGGCATGCTGCCCATCCCCACCAAGCTGGTGCAGCTGGGCGTGCGCGACATGCTGCGCCTGAGCGATGCGCGCATGAGCGGCACCAGCTACGGCGCCTGCATCCTGCACTGCGCGCCCGAAGCCTTCATCGGCGGCCCGCTGGCCCTGGTGCGCACCGGCGACCTGATCACCGTGGACGTGCCAGCGCGGCGCATCCACCTGGAAGTGAGCGACACCGAGCTGGCCGCGCGCCGTGCCGCCTGGGTGGCACCGCCGCCGCGCTATGCCCGCGGCTACGGCTGGATGGCGGCGCAGCACATCCTGCAGGCCGATGCCGGCTGCGATTTCGACTACCTGGAAACCAGCTTCGGCGTGCCAGTGGCCGAACCCGATATTTTCTGAGATGCCCATGCACTTCGACCTGGTCGACCTGCGCCTGATGGTGCGCATCGCCGAGACCAATGGCCTGACGCGCGGTGCCGAGGCCTCGCACATGAGCCTGCCGGCGGCCAGCACCCGGGTGAAGAACCTGGAAGAGAGCATCGGTGCCAAGCTGCTCTACCGCACCAGCCAGGGTGTCACGCTCACACCACCGGGCCAGGCCTTCGTGCACCATGCCCGGCTGGTGCTGGGCCAGATCGAGCACCTGCGCGGTGATCTGCAGAGCTATGCCAAGGGCATCAAGGGCCATCTGCGGGTGTTTGCCAACACCACCGCGCTGGGTGAATTCCTGCCGCCGGTGCTGCGCGACTACCTGCGCAGCCACCCCGATGTGAACATCGACCTGCGCGAGCGCCTGAGCCACGACATCGTGCGCGCCGTCACCGAGGGCCAGACCGACATCGGCATCGTCGCCGGCGCGGTGCGCACCGAGAACCTGGAGACCCTGCCCTATCGGCAGGACACGCTGCTGCTGGTGCTGCCGCGCGGCCATGCGCTGGCCGGCGCCGGCGCGGTGGCGTTTGCCGACACGCTGGACCTGGACCATGTGGGCCTGCACGAGGCCAGCGCCATCCACGCCTTCCTGCGCCAGGCCTGCGACCGGCTGCACCGGGTGCTGCCCACCCGCATCGAGGTCGGCAATTTCGAGGCCGCCTGCCGGATGGTGGAGGCGGGCGTGGGCGTCAGCATCCTGCCCGGCTCGGCCGCACGCCGGCATGCGCAGACCATGGCCATCGACACCGTGGCGCTGAGCGACGACTGGTCGCTGCGCGAGATGCAGATCTGCATGCGCAGCCTGCAGGCCCTGCCGGCCTTTGCGCGCGACCTGGTCGACCTGCTGGTGGCAGACGCCGAGCGGGCGCGGCCGGCCGACTTCGTTTGACACATCGGCGACAGGCCGGGCCCAGGCAATCCCCAACACCGAATCTGAGCGCACCACGCATCATGCGCGGGGGTGTTGCCCGCCGGCGCCAGACAAACAACGAGGAGACACGGCAGCACCCGCCACCCGCCGCGCCTGCACCTCGCCTGCCCCTGGAGACTTTCATGCGATCTGCACACCGTTCCTTCCTGCGCGCCTGGCTCGGCGCTGCGACCCTGGCCGCCACCGCACTGGCCACCGCACCGGCACTGGCGCAAGCCGACTGGTGCAAGAGCAAGTGGGGTCCGAATGACGAGATCGGCGCCCTCAACCTGCTGACGCCCGAGATGGCGCTGGCCGCTGCCAGGCTGGTCAAGACCGGCAAGAGCTACCGCCTGGGCGTCGAGACCAACGCGCAGACGCCGGCCTTCGGCACGCGCCACTGGGCGCTGCTGATCCAGACGCCCGGCCAGGCTGGCGGCGGGTCGATCGGCCCGACGAAAACCACCTACACCGACGACATCATCATGGGCTACGTGGCCGTTGGATCGCAGCTCGACGGGCTGGGCCACATCGGCGTCGACAACGTGTACTTCAACTGCAACAAGGCCAGCGACTTCGTGCAGGCCGACGGCTTGAAGAAGCTGGGCATCCAGAACGTGCCGGCAATCGTCACCCGCGGCGTGGTGCTGGACATGGTGGCCTACACCGGCAAGAACCCGGTGCCCGAAGGCACCCCCTTCAACCGCAAGGAAATCGACGAGCAGTCCAAGGCCCAGGGCATCAGCATCCGTACCGGCGACGTGGTGCTGTTCCACACTGGCTGGCAAGACCTGGCCTCCAAGGACAAGAAGCGCTTCCTCGCCGGCGAGCCTGGCCTGGGCAAGGAAGGCGCCGAGTACCTGGTGAGCAAGGGCGTGGTGGCCGTGGGCGCCGACACCTGGGGACTGGAAGTGATCCCGTTCGAGAAGGGCGCGGGCGCTTTCGAGGTGCACCAGATCCTGCTGGCGCGCAGCGGTGTCTACATTCTGGAGAACATGGACACGTCCGAGCTGGTCAAGGACAAGGCCTGGGAGTTCATGTTCACCCTCGGTGCGACGCGCATCACCGGCGGCGTGCAGGCGATCATCAACCCGATCGCGATCCGCTGATGAGGCGGCCGCCGGCCGGCGCCCGGCTGGCGTTGCTGGCCGGCATGCTGGGCATGCTGGGCATGGCCGGCCCTGCAGTGGCCCACCCGCACGGCCGCATCGACTGCCAGGCGCAGGTCACCGCCGGCCCGGCCGGGCTGGCGGCCATCGCGCTGCAACTGACGCTGGATGCACAGTCGTCGGCGGCACTGCTGCCGCGTCTGCAACTGGCGGCCGATGGCACGCCCGCCGCCGGCAAGGAGGCGCGCCAGTTTGCCGATCTGGTGGCAGGCATGTTCCGCCAGAGCGGCTGGCTGCTGAAGCTGCAGGCCCTGGGTGCCGACGGCCAGGCCACCGGCCCGGCGCTGGACCTGGCCGACCCCGACCCGGCGCAGTTCAGCCGCCATGCCGACGGCCGGGTGGTGGTGGCGGTGCAGCTGAAGCCAGAGCTGGCGGCGGCGTCGTCGCACGGCTGGAAGCTGGCCTGCATCGACCCCGTCTGGTACTGGGCCACCGGCTTTGCTGCGGCGGCGCAGTTCAGTGCCAGCGCGCCCTGCAAGGCCGAGCTGGACGCCATGGGCAGCGTGGCCGAACAGGCGCAGGCGCTGCAGGACGCTGCGGTGCGCGCTGGTGTGCTGGGGGCCGACCAGGCCGCACCCGGCCTGCTCAGTGCCACCGGCGTGCGCGCGTTGGCGGGCAGCATCCGCTGCCCGGCGCCCTGAAACACGGGCGGCGAAGGACGGCAGGCGCAGCACTGGCGGCACGACCAGCCGGCAGGCGCAGCACTGGCGGCACGACCAGCCGGCAGGCGCAGGACTGGCGGCACGACCAGCCGCCAGGCGCTGACCGGGCCGCAGTTCAGCGGTCGGTGAACACCGCCGGCCGCTTCTGCAGGAAGGCGGCCACGCCCTCGCTGAAATCGTGGCCGCGGCTCATCGCGCCCTGCACCCGCGCCTCCAGGCCCAGCGCCGCCTCGAAGTCCATGCCGCCGGCGTCGTCCAGCACCTGGCGGGTGGCGGCCAGGGCACGCGCCGACAAGCCGGCCAGGCGGTTGGCCAGGGCCATGGTCGTCGCCAACAGTTCGGCGTCGTCCACGCACAGCCAGATCATGCCCATCGCCGCCGCGTCGGCCGCAGGCAGCTTGTCGCCGGTCAGGGCCAGGCCCAGGGCACGGGCGCGGCCCACCAGGCGGGGCAGCAGCCAGGTGCCACCGCCATCGGGCACCAGGCCGATCTTGCTGAAGGCCTGGATGAAGCTGGCCGACTTCGCCGCGATCACCATGTCGCAGCCGAGGGCGATGTTGGCGCCGGCGCCCGCCGCCACGCCGTTGACCATCGCGATCACCGGCACCGGCATGCGGCGGATGCGCAGCGCCAGCGGCTTGTAGTGGCGCTCGACCACGCCCTGCACATCGGCCGGCGTGCCGTCCTGGCCCATGCCCTCATCGTTCAGGTCCTGCCCGGCGCAGAAGCCGCGGCCGGCACCGGTCAGCACCACGCAACGCACGTTGGCGTCGTCGGCGGCGGCGTCCAGCCCGGCCAGCAACTCGCGGTGCAGCGCTGCGGTGAAGCTGTTCAGCGCCTGCGGTCGGTTGAGGGTGAAGGTGCGCACAGCGCCTTGGTTGCTGACAAGCACCAGGGGATCGGACATGGTTGGGCTCCGGAGAATGGGCAAGCTGCCATTCTGCCGCCGGGTAACATCT